>VBPK01000159.1 GCA_005877225.1 Nitrososphaerota archaeon | reverse complement strand
CCATCTCCAGGATAGGGCAGGTCCTCGTCGAGGAGTACCTCGGGAAGTGGAAGGAGGTCGAGTACGAGGTAATGCGCGACTCAATGGACAACTGCATAATCGTCTGTAATATGGAGAACTTCGACCCGATGGGGATTCACACCGGCGATAGCATCGTCGTCGCGCCCTCCCAGACTCTAACGAACAGGGAGTACCACATTCTCAGGATGGCTTCCTTCAAGGTCGTCCGTGCCCTCGGGATTATCGGAGAGTGCAACATCCAGTTCGCACTCGACCCGAAGAGCGAGGAGTTCCGCGTGATAGAGCTAAACTCCCGCCTCTCGCGCAGCTCGGCCCTTGCCAGCAAGGCGACGGGATATCCCATTGCTTACATAGCGGCAAAGTTGGCGATCGGCTATACCCTCCCCGAGCTCCGGAACAAGGTTACGGGGGCGACCACCGCGTGCTTCGAGCCGGCACTGGACTACATCACTGTCAAGATTCCGAGGTGGGATTTCCAGAAGTTCGAGAGCGCAAGCAGGATCATCGGAACTCAGATGAAATCCGTCGGCGAAGTGATGGCGATCGGCCGGAAGTTCGAGGAGGCTCTTCAAAAGGCCGTCAGGATGCTCGACATCGGCAGGGAGCTTACTCAGGTCCACGGGTTGGACTCTGATCTAACCAGAATCAGGAAGGAGATCGAGTTCCCGACCGACTTGCGTCTCTTCTACGTGTTGAAGGGGTTGATGTCGAGACTCTCAGTCGAGGAGATACACTCGCTCTCCGGGATAGACCTTTGGTTCCTGAGAAAACTGGAAGGGCTCGTCCGGTTCGAGGAGGAGCTCCTCTCTTCGGGACTCGACCCGGGAAGGCTTCGAATGGCCAAGGAACTCGGCTACTCCGATAGATTGCTCGGAACCCTAACGGGAAAGGACGAGGGTGAGGTCAGGAAACTCCGCAAGTCAATGGGCATCGTCCCATTTATCAAGCAAATCGATACCCTCTCCGCAGAATGGCCAGCGGTAACGAACTATCTCTATCTTACTTACAACGGCTCGAATGACGATATCATCCCCAAAAAAACACAGAAGTGCGTCGTCTTGGGCTCTGGGTGCTACCGGATAGGCAGTAGCGTGGAGTTCGACTGGTGTTGTGTGAACATGGCGCTGGCGCTAAAGGAGAAGGGAATCCAAGAAGTGATAATGGTCAACTATAACCCGGAGACCGTCTCCACGGACTACGACATCCTCGACAAGCTCTACTTCGACGAGCTGTCCCTCGAGAGGATCCTCGACATAGCGGAGAAGGAGAGCCCCGACGGCGTAGTGGTCAGCGTGGGCGGCCAGATCCCAAATAACCTAGCACTCAGGCTCGCGACCGCGGGTATCAGAATCCTAGGGACCACCGCGGAGGACATCGACAGGGCAGAGGACAGGGCAAAGTTCAGCGCCGAGCTCGACGTCCTCCAGATTCCCCAGCCGCCGTGGAGCAGGCTCGAGTCCCTCGTACAGGCAAAGAGAGCAGCGAGAATTCTGGGGTACCCTATCCTCATCAGACCCTCATACGTTCTCTCAGGTTCTTCGATGAAAGTGACCAATGATGAGGGGGAGCTTGAAGACTACCTGAAGAGGGCCGGAGGTATATCTAGTGAGCACCCGGTGGTGATGTCAAAGTTCATCGTGGACGCACGCGAAGTCGAAGTGGACGCTGTCTCCGACGGCAAGAATGTCTTCATCGGTGCGATCATCGAGCACGTTGAGGAGGCAGGAATCCACTCGGGCGACGCAACAATGTCGATTCCCTCAATCTTGATTGCGGATGCGACTAAGGAAAAGATTCGCGGCTACACCCGGAAGATTGCAAGACAGCTGAGGATTAGAGGGCCCTTCAACATCCAGTTCCTCTGCAAAAACGGTGAGGTCTACGTCATCGAGTGTAACGTCAGGTCCAGCAGGAGCATGCCCTTCGTCTCCAAGACGGTCGGGGTCAACCTGATGAGCCTTGCAGCGGACGTCTTCCTGGGGGGCAGTGTGCAGGAGGGGGAAGCCAAATCAAGCGGGTACGCTGTGAAGTCTCCACAGTTTTCATTCATGCGACTGGAAGGGGCGGACCCTGTCACAAGCGTCGAGATGGTTTCGACAGGCGAAGTCGCTTGCTTCGGCAGAAGCTTCGACGAAGCCTTCCTCAAGTCACTCATGGCCGCGGGCTTCAACCTACCGCGGCGCTCCATACTCCTCTCCACCGGGCCTCCGAAGACGAAGGAGTACCTGCTTCCCACTGTCAAGAAGCTTGCCGAAATGGGGTTCGAGCTCTTCGCAACCGGAGGCACAGCCAAGTTCCTTGAAGCGAATGGAATCAAGACCACGCTCCTTCGCTGGCCACTAGACGGAAAGGAGCCGAACGCAGCGACGTACCTCTCGCACAAGAAGATTGACCTTGTGATCAACATTCCAAAGAGCTTCGAGGAGGAAGAGTTGAGAAATGACTACCTGATCAGGAGAAGGGCGGTCGAGTACGGCATACCTGTCATCACGAACCCCGAATTAGCTGCTACACTCACAGGAGCGCTGGATAGGGCGTCTCTATGGAGCCAAAGCACGACGAAGGCAGCCCAATTGAGGAGGGGCAGATACAAAAAGGCCGCCTCAACCGAATTCAACAATGAAGAATGGCTGCGAGGTTCTTGACGGACAAGCAGATGGCAATCCCATAGCAAGCCTAGTCCCAAGGTTGCCATCTCAGGACTCCAGTATTGCGAAACCGAGGCTCACAGTTGCCCGGACGCTCAAAGTCTGTGGAGGGGGAGTCCCGTCAGCTGCCAAGCCGCCGATTCAACCCTCCCAGCAAGCCGGGAACGATAAGCCTCGGAAGAGGCCCAATGCGGTGATGTGATAAACGTCCACGGCTTTGGCAACGGGCGAGCCAGGTTGTCACGTCTAGTGACCGAGCAGAAAGTCGCCTCCTCCCCGGCAAAAAGGAGGGACTCTCCTCCATCAACGTTTGCATCTTACACCCTAACCGCGACTTCGATTGGCTTCGCCGCCGCGAATCGGATAAGGGGAAGAGGAGCAATCGGGCGGGTACACAGCATCTTCAGTGGTGCGATCGACGTCGTCTTGCGGGGTGGCTCGATGGTCAGCATAGTGCGAGAGGAAGTTGGAAGCGGGCCAACCAACATAGTTACAGACCTGCCACGGAAAAGGAGCATGGCCGAGCTTGGAGTGGAGAAGAGCGACCAAGTCCTCAGGAAGAGCGGCGAGATCAGAATCGGGGGCAAGAGAGCGGTCCTCGTCTCGATACAACACGCAAGGTTGTACAGGACAGAGAAGGAATTCCCGACCAAGCCGCGGAGCATTTCGGAGATTAGGACGAATGTTGCCGCTGTGGCGAGGACGGCGGCGAGCAGGGGACACCATCAGGGCCTCGGCGGTCTCATACCGCTCCTGGTGCCGAGCGGGATAGAGAAGACGAAGCGTCCAGCCGCCCTAAACTCCTTTTCACGCCTTGCCCTGCCGAGAGTGCGTTCTCTCCTTAGCAAGATTAGAGAGGGGAGAATCTCGGACCTGGGGACAGATGTCCAAAACCTCGCCGGTCTGGGACCCGGGCTCACACCGTCAGGTGACGACATGCTCTCAGGCCTGATGGCGAGCCTGGCTCTGATAGCGCACAACCTGAAAGGCGACGCAGAGAGAGTACGAAGGGTCAACAGAGAAATAGCCTCGAGCGCGCGGAAGCGAACGACCATGCTGAGCGAGGAGTATCTCTCGCAGGCGGCGAGGGGAGAAACGAACGAACACTTCCAAGAGCTGATCAAGAAGATGTTGACGGCTCTGCCGAATGAAGCGAAGCGTTCCGCTGAGCTTGTGCTGAAGGTCGGAGAGACGTCTGGGACCGACACCGTCCTCGGAATCCTGTTAGGTTTCCAGCTGTCGCTCGACGAGAAGTCTGCGGTGGGAGTTGCGTAGCTACCCTGTTCAAGATCATCGTGGAGAAGGGAAACTACAGAGACTCAGTCACGCTCATGAAAGTCTCGAACGAGGTCTCGAAGTTGAAGGGGGTCTCGCAGGCGGCCGTTTTGATGGCGACACCGCTCAACAAGAGATTCCTCACGGACGCGGGATTCAAGGGGAGCGAGGTAGAGAAGGCAGGCCCAGACGATCTGATCATCGCGATAGAGGCAGCGAACGAAGAGGCCCTCGAATCGCCTGTCGCGAGAGTCGAGGAGATGCTCTCATCGAGAGAATCCATGAAGGCGGAGGAGATTCGCCCCAGGTCACTCGCCTCCGCCGTCAAGGTAATGTCCGACGCAAACCTGGCCCTCATATCCATCCCAGGACGATTTGCTAAGAGAGAGGCGATGAATGCCCTAGAGAGTGGTCTGGACGTCTTCCTCTTCAGTAGCAACGTACCTCGTGAAGATGAGGTCGAGCTGAAGGAGGCCGCGAAGGCGAGGGGCCTGCTTGTTATGGGGCCGGATTGCGGGACCTCAATCATCAACGGCGTAGTTCTCGGCTTCGGAAACGTCGTGCGCAGAGGGTCCGTGGGAATCGTCTCGGCTTCCGGGACAGGCATTCAGCAGGTCTCGACCCTTCTCGACGGCGAGGGGCTGGGATTATCGCACGCGATAGGGACCGGAGGGAACGACCTCTCGGAGAAGGTTGGCGGCACGACGACGATGGAGGGGATCAGACTGCTGGAAGAGGATGAGGATACCAGGGTAATCGTCCTGATATCCAAGCCACCCGGCCCGAAGACGAGCGCGAAGATCCTGAACGCCGCGAGTGGAAGCAACAAGCCCGTCGTAGTCAACTTCCTCGGAGAAGGCGATGCTGGAGCAAGTAAGCAGGTGAGGGCGGTGACCTTGGAAGACGCGGCAAGGATGGCGAGTGGTTTCGTAAATGGGAAGAGAACAGGTGCCCATCCTTTCTCGGTCTCTGAGAGCAGGGTAAGGTCGCTCGCGCAGAGCGAATCATCCGAGATGTCCAAGACGCAGAGGTACATCAGAGGATTATATTCTGGAGGGACTCTCTGCTACGAATCTCAGGTCGTCCTCACCCCCCTGATTGGGGAAGTGTTCTCGAACGCACCACTAAAACCGGAAAGCAGGATTGACGATGCCACCGTCAGCAGAAAGAACGCATGCATTGACATGGGTTCGGAAGAGTTTGTAGTGGGGCGGCCGCATCCAATGATCGATTACTCGTTGAGGAAGAATCGGCTACTTCAGGAGGCGAGAGACCCTGAAACCGCGGTCGTTCTGTTGGACGTCGTCCTGGGGTACGGCTCCAACGAGGATCCTGCCAGGGAGATTAGACACACAATCGCCTCCGCGAAGAAGCTGGCAGGAGCCGGCCGGAGGTACCTCTCTGTTGTGGCCTCCATCATAGGCACTCGGGAAGATCCCCAAGACCTGCAGAAGCAAGCGAAGGAGCTTGCTTCCGTGGGAGTCGTGCTAATGCCAAGCAACGCTCAGGCTGCGAGGTTCGCAGCGCTTGTTGCGTCCAGAGGCGCCGTCGGAAGGAAGTTGTTTGGCAATGAAAGGTAAAGAGCCTGAAAAGAGGAGCATCCTCAAACAGAAGCTGAAGGTGATTAATCTCGGGATAGAAATTTTTGCCGACGACCTGAAGAGGCAAGGTGTGGAGGTCATCAGTGTCGACTGGCAACCCCCCGCTGGGGGCGACGAGGAATTGCTCAGGCTGCTTGAGAAGCTCGGAGCTTAATGCGGCCCGGATTGGTACACTCATATCGAAGCTTGAGGGTCGGCCCTACTCTGACAGGAAGACCGAGTCCACCCATTCTGTCGCTGTGGCTTTGAGGAACACATATCAGGGAACTCCATCGAAGATTCACCGTCAATGCCAAGAAGCAAGGAGCTACTTATGTTCACGATGCTCACTGTCGTGCTCCTCTCCTCGCAGGCAGTCTCTTCAAAGGTAGGGGTGCAGAGCTTCGCCTCGTTGCCAAAACCGGTATCGGTCACCTGGACGGGAAGCGTCTTCATAGGCTCCTCCAGGGACGGCGTGACGAAGCTAGTCAAGGTCGGGACAGACGGCTCGGTGCAGCCATTTGCGACTTCCTTCACGGGAGAGGGCGAAGTCTATGTCGCCGTCTCGCCCGGGCAGGCCGGCTTTCCGGCTGGCGAACTCTTCCTCTGCTCCGGTGACTCTGTCTACGAGTTAGACTCATCGGGCGCCTCCGCAAAGTTGTTCTCGACCCCAGCCAAAGGGACTACGATTAACTTCCTCGCCTTCGACAACGACGGATCATGGGGCTTCCTCCTATACGCTCTCGGCACCGGTGGCCAGCTCTGGGCGATAGATTCGAGCGGTCGAGCGAGCTTGGTTACAAAATTGGGTGACGGCCTGACCCCGGAAGGGATTGCGGTTGCTCCTCCCGCCTTCGGGAAGTTCGCCGGCGACATGTTAGTGTCGGTGGAGGGTTCACACAGCGTCCAGGCGATACCGAGGAGCAATCCGAGCAACTTCACCACCGTAGCAAACTTCCCCGGAGAGGCTCCCGAACGCGTCATGCTGATACCAGCCAACAGCGACCTCTTCGTGGCCAAATACGATGAGGGGGTCATCGTGAGAATGAATTCGAGCGCCTTCTCGAGTTACGCCGGTTCCCTCTTGGTGATAACAGAGGGTGAGGCTGGCCAGACCGGCTCGATAAACGTCTTGAAAGCAACTGGGAGCAACGTAACAGTGGTCAAAGTCTTCCAAGACCCTGCGAGCCCTCACTTCGAGGGGGCCGCGTTCGTTCCCACCCAGCTGGCTACTGCGGTGATAACCACCAGCACGGGTGTAACCACGGGTGTAACCACGGGTGTAACCACGGGTGTAACCACCTCTACACTGTACGCTGGGCTCGCAACGGCCGCGGCGGCGGTCGTGGTCGCCGTGGTCTTAGTGGTTATCAGGGGGAGGCGCGCGGGGCGAGGCTGATGGCTGCTTGATCTTCGTGAGAGACATCATGACGAGGCGCGTAAAGACGATCGGCCCTGAAAAGACGCTCAGGGAGGCAGCGAGGGCGATGACGAAGTCTAAGATCGGCTCCATAGTCGTAGTAGAAGACAAACCAGTCGGTATCGTTACCGAGGGAGACGTCCTGAGGGCGGTAGGCAGAGGTCTCGACCCAAGCAAGACGAGGGTGGGTGCGCTAATGTCGAGAAAGCTCATCACGATTACACCCGATGAGAAACTCGAGAACGCCGCAAAGCTGATGGCGGAGGCGCGCGTGAAGAAGCTTCCCGTGATGGAGGGAGGTAAGCTCATCGGGATAGTGACCCAGACAGACATAGTGGACTCGAGCTTCGACCTCGTAACTTCATTGAAGGAGATGGTCAGGGCGAGATACAGACCGCCGGACTTTCAGCCGTGATTCAACGAGCCTGATCAGCCCCTGATTCTTGCCACCTGCTCGTCGAATCAATCCCGATGAGTTTGCTCGTTGCCAAAGCGTGGACGCTTATCACTTCCATCGCCTTGGGCCTCTTCCGAGGCTTATGGTTCCTGATTCACCGGGAGGCTGAATCAGCGGCTTTCGCCGTTGACTGAACTCCTCCCTCCACAGGCGTTTCTAGTGTCCGGGCAACTCCCGGCCACTCCGCGAGGTTCCTCGCGGCGTTGAGGTCGCGGTCTGCGACGAGGCCGCAAACTTCACAGTTGAAGACGCGTTCCCCGAGGGGTATCACGTCCTTCACATCCCCGCACCTCGAGCACCTCTTCGTTGAGGGGTACCACCTGTCCGCCGTGATGAGGGCGGACCCGTACCATTGGGTCTTGTACCGCAGCTGCCTTACCGTTTCGCCGCAGGCAGCGTAGGCGATGGCCCTTGCGAGGTGGTGGTTCCCCAAGGAAGATTCGCCGGCTGCTTACGGTAGATGACGACGGCAATTTTCTTGGGATATTCACTCAATGGGATCTGCAAGAAAAGATTCTTGAGGTGTTCAGGGGCTTGAGCGAGAGCCAAAACTTAATCTGACCCTAGACTACGTGTACAACGATTGGGAGGATGACGGAGTCGAGACAATCGATTTGCCTTGTTATCCCAATCTCAGTATGTCTACGTGATTCGCGCACACGAATCTGGTCCAGTGCTCTATCTTTTCCCGTTGTCACACCACTCCGAACGAAAGGATTGAATGCGGCAAAAGCGGGATGGAAGAGGGGAAGGCCGCGAGGATCTTCCATGTATTAGACATATCGATTGATCTCGATCTCATCTTCCCGTACTTATTGCGTTAGAAACGAATAAAGGAAGGACTTGACTCACCGAATCAGGTCTCATCATGACGTCGGCATGCGAGCTGGAGCAGGAGACCGTGACAGGAAACGCACTTACCTAATGCCAAAGAAGAGAGAGAAGCAAGAGACAGCCGAGAGCACACAGCTTCTTGACATGTATGAGAGTTGACTCGCAAAGCAACCGGTCAGACATGTCAAGGGGAAGCCGGGTTACATCACCAGAGATAGCCGAGGCAGGCCATTATCGGTCTCCCAACGTCGAACTTCAGGTCAGATGTTTGACCGAAGTCCAAGAGAGGAAGGGAAGTCCTCGTTGCCGGGCAGGGAAGCTTACAAACTAGATTAGTCCGAGGCGAATGATACGAGCTCAGTCAGCAGAAGCGCTGGCTCGCTTCCTCGCACTAATCACGACAGATTCAGCGCCAAAGGTCTTCGTAAGCCTCCGGGTAGTCTCTGGACTCTGGGCGAAATAGTCGATTCTGTCTATGACCTTGACGTCGCGGAAACCGGCCTTCCGGATCATGTCAAGGTAGTCCTTTTCCACCGAAGCTCCGCCTATGCAGTCAGCCCAGAGCTGAGGGACTATTCCACATGCCGCCTGAACGTTCTCTCGAGTAACAATGTCCGCGAGCTGGAGTCTTCCTCCAGGCCTCAGGACCCTGAAGATTTCGGCAAACGCCTTTTCCTTATCTGGGACGAGGTTGAGGACGCCGTTACTGGTCACAACATCAACTGAGCCGTCGTCAAGGGGTATCAGGGTGGCTTCACCCTTCGTGACCCTGATGTTCTTGAACCCTGATTTCTCTATGTTTCCCCGCGCCTTATCTATCATAGCGTCGGTCATGTCAAGACCGGTCACCCTGCCCTTTGGTCCAGCTCTGACAGCCGCGACAAGAATGTCGGTGCCTGATCCCGAACCAACGTCGAGCACGGCGTCCCCCTCACGGATCGAGTTCGTCTTGTGGGGATAGCCCACGCCAGCGAAAGACTCAACTGCTGTCGCGGGTATCTTGTCCAGCTCCTCGGCTGGATACCCGGCAACTCTTGTGCCCTCACGCCCAACGGGAAAGTGGAAGAGACCCCCCTGGGCTTCTCGGCGACTTCCGTGTACAGCTTCTTCACGGCATCCCTTACCACCTGCTCCAGCTTTGCCGGCTCGGTGACCTTGGCTCTCTCCGTAACGTGCGAAAGATTCACCTGCTCGAGAGTAAGCTTGTCCAGTGTCTTACCCTCGGGGAGGGCCCAGTAGGTCCTCCAGCCCGCGACCTCCTTCTCCAGAAAGCCGGATCCGCTCAGGCCTGAGAGCCTCCTTTCTGCGTCAGATTCTTCGGTCTTGAAGACTTCGGAGATTTCGCGCGCGGTCACAAGATAGCCCTTCCTCCTGTCCAAGTATTCTATGATGTCGATTGGGGTCTTCTTCTCGAACCCCTTTCCGAGCATTGCATCGATTACTCTTTCGTACTCGTCGGAGGTGTAACCCGAAACAAGTCTCTTTTCTCGATTCTCCCCGTTGACTATCAGCAGCGAGAAGAAGTTCCCGCCTTCCGCAGCCATGCTGTGCCTGTCGTCTCTGAACATCGAAGAAGCCGTGGTCCCCTTGAGGTCTTCGAGGAACCTCTTCACGTCGAGTCCAGATTGGGCAGCAACCTTCTTGATGACTTCGTCCTGCGAACCGTCTTATGAGAAAAGCTGAATCGCTTCCATCAGCTTTCTGTAGAACCTGAGCATGCTCTCCTCTCCTTGAAGCTGGGCGGCTTTCACTGCGACACACGCTTTCCAAGTATCTTTCATACCCGACTTCAATACGTAATCCAGCTCGAACGGGTTCCTCATCATCTGGTCGGTTTCTCTGATCCATTGTGACAGCGCCGCGTCATCCCCCACTCCGTATTTCGCCCTCCACTTCTCCAAGTCGTTGAAGACACCGCCCATCTTGTAAGAAATGGCCACTTGGTCGCCGTAAGCCTCGTGCAGACGTTGGATCGCTGGTTCGAGACCCCAGCTGTACCAGCACCACGGGTCTCCGTAGTGAATTATCTCAATTCGAGGGGTAACTCCCAACCATCTGACCAGTTAGTCCTGGGCGCGCGATTCTTATGGATTTTCCTCGGAGGTATCGGATACAGAAGCGGCATCTTTACGCGCTGTTGAGGGGCTACTATCTGACGAAGTTCGTCCGAGGCAGCAACAGGTCAAGGGTTAGTTCTACTACCGAATGCGTTTCGCATCCTCGCCGTGATAGGTATATGGAGAGGAGGTGCTGAAGGGTCAGCCGTGCCCAGAGCCAACGTCGTGAAGCTCGACACGTTCCACTACAAGTGGAGTAGGAGCCACAGACCCGTCCTCCACATCAAGCCCGGCGAAACCGTGACCTTCCACGTGAACGAGGTGACCTCCTCGCAGGTATCACAGAAGAGCCGCCCGGACGAACTCGCGAACCTGAACGCTGAGAAATTCTACCCACTCGCCGGGCCCGTCAGCGTCGAGGGAGCCAGACCGGGTGACGCGTTGGTCGTGGACGTAATCGAAGTGAAGACGGCGAATTGGGGTTGGTCGGGAATCATCCCTGGTCTGGGGCTTCTGGAGGAGTTCGATAAACCGTATCTGTGGATATGGAACCTCCGCGACGGCAGGTACGCCCCGTTTAAGAAAGGGATTAGAGTACCGATCAAACCCTTCTGCGGCGTCTACGGGGTCGCTCCCCCTCAGGAAGGATACATCGACGTGATGCC
>VBPK01000166.1 GCA_005877225.1 Nitrososphaerota archaeon | reverse complement strand
CGGCTCGAACCGAAGGTCGTAACCCCGTGGTGGACCAAGGGCAAGAATTCGAAAGCAGTCATCTACCTCTCCTTCGGGGCGACTGAGGCCAAGCCACCCGAGGACGCCGACGCAATCGTCGAGGTGACGGAGACGGGGTCCAGTCTGGAGCAGAATAATCTCAAGGTAATGGATGAAATCACGGTTTCGAGCGCCCGTCTGGTAACCAATAGTCAAGCCCTCGATGACCCGTGGAAAAGGGAGAAGATCATCGACCTAATGGCCGGGCTGAAGGGAGTGGTCGAGGCAAGAAAGAAGGTGCACATCTTTCTGAACGTGCGGGAGAAGGATCTCCAGAAGCTCCTGAAATCGCTCCCCGCGCTCAAGAAGCCCACGATAAGCCCGCTTTCGGAGAAGGGCTGGTTTGCGGTAAACACCGTCGTTTCGAAGTCAGAGATGCTCGGGCTTCTGCCGACGCTCAGGAGGGTCGCCCAAGGGCTGGTTGTCCACGCACCCGAGCAGGTGCTGCCACTCGACGAGATCAATAAGGGAAGCGGATGAATCCAATTCTTCCCCTCCTGAGAGTCTCGCGGCGCAATCTCGCGGCAGAGGCTGCTAGAATTAGGGATAAGGCCAGAGTATCCGCCGAAACTCAGGGGCTGGTCTTTGACATCATAGCGGACGTCAAGATGAGGGGAGACGCCGCCCTTCTCGAGTACGCGGAGAGGTTTGACGGGGTCAAGCTAGAAGAGAGCGAGCTAAGGGTCGAGGATTCAGAAATCGACGAGGCGTTCGACTCGGTCGGGCCAGAGCTGGTCAGGGCACTCCGTTTCTCCCTGCGTCGGATACGGAAAGTTCAACTCGCGCTTCTCCCCCGCGCGCGCCGCGTAGTCAGAAGCGAGGGGTTCACGGTCATGGCACGCTCGAGACCGCTCCCCTCCGTCGGCTGCTACGCTCCAGGAGGAAGAGCTTCCTACGCGAGCACGGTCCTCATGACTGCGGGAGTCGCAAAGTTCGCAGGGGTCCCGAGAGTCGTCTTGACCAGTCCGCCGCAGAGGCATGGCAAAGTCAGCCCTGCGGTTCTGGCCGCCGCGAAGGTCGCGGGAGTCGACGAAGTGTACAGGGTCGGCGGCGCTCAAGCCATTTCCGCCCTCGCCTACGGTACGAAATCACTCAACAGAGTGGCCAAGATAGTGGGGCCTGGCGGCGTGTACGCGTCTGCCGCAAAGCTGTTGGTGGCTCCCGATGTCGAGACCGACTTTTATGCGGGCCCGACCGAACTGATCGTGTTCGCGGACGAATACTGCAAGCCCAGATTTCCTGCCTGGGAGGTGATTGGACAGGCGGAGCATGGCGCGGATACCCTATGCGGGCTGGTGACTTACTCTAAAGAGTACGCGAACGAGGTTAGGGCCGAAATCCTGAAGCTGTTGCCGAGTCTAGAAAGGAGGGAGTACATCGAGGCGTCCCTCGAACGCGGATTCTCTGCCATCTGCGATAGCGAATCGACGGCTTGCGGCTTCATAGACGCTGTGGCGCCAGAGCACCTTGAAATTCTAACTCGCGACTATGTCCGGGTCGGGGAGAGGGTCGAGCGGGCAGGGCTGAAACTCCTCGGACCATACTCACCTTGCGCGGCGAGTGATTATGTCGCTGGAACCGACCACGTCATACCAACCGCCGGTTTCTCCGCCAGCAGGGGAGCGCTGTCGGTCCTCGACTTCCTGAAGCGAGACTGGAGTGTCTTGGGAACGGAGGCGGGCCTATGGGGCGTCATCAAGTCCCTCAAGGCGATCGCCTATGCGGAGGGACTTCCGAACCACTACCTCTCCACACGCTCGCGATTCGGGGAACTGGGCCAACCATGAACTGGATGGAGGAACGGCTTTCGCGGCTGCAAAGATGGGAGGGCTACCAGCATTCAGTCGAGAGTCGGGAGGGAGTCCAAAGCAAGCTTGATGCGAACGAGAACTGGCATCTGCCAAGGGCGGAAATCCGGGAGGCGCTCAGCACGTCCGCGGAGCACCTCGACCCGCGGAGCTATCCTGATCTCGCGGACACCAATCTGGCTAAGGAAGTTTCAGCGCAAATCGGCGTCCCCTCCGACTCTGTGATTCCGTGCGCCGGCGCTGACCAAGCCATCGACCTGATCTGCCAGGCGTTCCTCGGGCCTGGCGACAATGCAGTTATCGTCTCGCCAACCTTCTCGATGTACAGACTCCGAGCCATTATCGCGGGAGCTGAATGCGCCTGTGTTCAGATGCTCCCGGACTTGGGCCTGCCAGTAGCCGAGATCCTGCGGCGGGGCGGCCCCGGAGGCGTTGCGTTCATCTGTTCCCCCAACAATCCGACCGGCAACCAGTTCAACCGGGCTGACGTGGAGCAGGTTCTCGATTCGTTCCAGGGCCTCGTGGTCCTTGACGAGGCGTACGTTGAGTTCGCAAGCTACAGTCTGTCGAGGAGAGTGAGACAGAGGCGCAATCTTGCCGTGTTGAGGACCTTCTCGAAGGCGTACGGGATGGCAGGCCTCCGGCTCGGCTACATCGTGGCGAACGAGGAGTGGGCTCCAGAATTTCTCGCTAAGGTCCAGTATCCATTTCCGGTCAGCGGGGTCGCAGCAGCAATGGCTATCGCTATGCTGAAAGACCGTAGCCGCATCGAACAATGGGTTGGCAAAGTGCGAAATGAGCGGGTCTGGCTTACGCGGCGACTCCGAGCGATTCCTGGGATCGTGGTGGTCGATTCAGAGGCGAATTTCCTGATGGCCAGCCTGCCTGTGGATTCAGGCGAAGCGCACAAGAGGCTCCTTGCAGCCGGCGTCTCAACGAGGAAACTCGGGGATGTTCTAGATTTTCCTAACTGCCTCCGGATAACCGTGGGGACTCGCAGGATGAACAAGCAGCTCCTGGAAGGACTGCGGGGGATCGTCGCGAAATGACCACCAGATACACCCACATCGGGACGGAACACGGGCCCGCCTGGATCCGCAAGGGCTCTGAAAGGGCGTTACGGAGCACCGATGTCGCAGCCTTCGATTGCGACGGCGTACTCGTTGACACTCGGAAATCGTACGATGCGACAACGGTTCGAGTCGTCAAGAGGCTCATCGGCGAGATGTTCGGGGTGAGGCTTCCGTGGGGGAGGGAAGCCCCGCGCCTGATTCATAAGTTGAGAAAGACCGGGGGGTTCAACAACGACTGGGACACGACTTACGCTCTATGCCTGTTCGCCACGTGCTCGATGCCGATGCGATTCAAGGAGGCCTTGGCGACCGCGCGCAGACTCCCGGTCACTCCAGGGGGAGCGGTCAGGAGCGCGGTTCCGGCAGTCTTCGCGGGCGTCAACCGAATCATCGTCGAGTACGTGAATTCGAAAGGCCAGGTCGGCCACTCCTCGATAGACAGGTTCGTCGGGGAGACCATGTCCGCCGTTGACCAGGAAATCTGCGCCTTGGTGAGGGCCTACACGGGGTACCCCGGGAGCCCCCCAAAAAGCCGCCTAGCGACGCTCTACGATGAAATGTACCACGGACCGGTGCTCTTCAAGGAGTTGTATGGGGTCGGGCCAAAATACTTCGCCGGGACCGGCCTGATAGCCCGCGACAGGGTTCTCGTTACAGGGACAGACCTGCGTCGCCTTTCGGAGTGTTTCGGAGACAAGCTGGCGATCGACACCGGAAGGCCGAGGAAGGCGGTCGAGTATTCTCTGGGGGATCTCCTATCGTTCTTCGATCTCGATGCCTCCGTCTTTATCGGGGACGGGGAGATTGGGCCCGAACGCGAGGTGGTCCCTCATTTTGAGAAGAAGCCGAGCCCAGCCAGCTTGCTGTATGTCAGAGACAAGCTCGGTTCTTCGAACCTCCTCTACGTCGGCGACTCCGCGGAGGACGTCATGATGGCGACGGACGTCAGAACCTCCTCGGGAGGTGTGACCTTTGCGGGAGTCTACGGGGCCTCGCACGATACTAGAGACCAAGTTGAATTCTTCAGGCGGGAAGGAGTGGAGCTCATCCTGCCTTCGGTGAGCGACCTCCCAGGCGTCTACAGGAGGCTCGCACGGAATTGAAGCCTGTTGTTCGGAGAAGGTCCAAGGAGACTCGCGTCGAGGTCTCAGTCAAGCTGAACGGGAACGGGAAGAGCGACGTCAGGACCGGGGTACGGTTTCTGGATCATATGATAGATTCCTTCTCGGCCCACAGCCTGGTTGATGTCAAGATGCGGGCTAAGGGCGACCTCGGTCACCACACGGTCGAAGACGTAGCTCTGACCCTGGGTAAGGCGCTGAAAGAAGCCCTCGGAAGCCGGGCCGGAATAATCAGGTTTGGGTACTCGATCGTGCCGATGGATGACACCCTGGCTCTCGCGGCCGTCGACCTCGTTAAGAGACCCTACTCGTCCATCGACCTCAAGATCGAGAGAACTATGCTGGAGGATGCTCCGAGAGAAGACCTCGAACACTTCTTCTCATCGCTGGCCACAGCGCTTGAAGCGACACTGCACGTCAAGGTTCTCGACGGGAGAAACGACCACCACAAATTCGAGGCCGCTGTCAAGGCATTCGCGCTATCATTCAGGGCTGCCATCCAGGCCGACCCCAGGAGACGGGACAAACCCCCCTCCTCAAAGGGTAAGATGTAAGATGCGTTTCGCGATAATCGACTACGGGGTAGGGAACCTGTTCAGCCTCAGGACGGCCCTCCAGAGAGAAGGCGTCGAGACATTCCTAGCGAAAGGGAAGCGCGGGCTAAGTGATGCAGACGCATTGGTCCTCCCCGGGGTCGGAGGATTCCACGCGGCTGCAAAGGGACTTCCGCATGAGGAGTTGAGAGAACTGGCGAAATCTGGAAAGCCGACAATCGGCATTTGCCTCGGGATGCAACTCTTCCTTGAGCGAAGCGAGGAGGGACTCGGCGAAGGGTTGGGATTGTTTCCGGGTGCAGCCAAACGATTGCCACCGGAGGTAAAGGTGCCGCAGATAGGGTGGAATACAATCAGACTGAAGAGGGAGACAGAATTCACGCAGGGGCTTCCCCGAGAGAGCTGGGTCTACTATGTCCACTCCTACTACCCCGATACGAAGGGCGATTGGGTTCTTGCCACCACCCGGTACGGTGCCGAATTTCCCGCCATAATCGGGCAGAAGAACATCGTCGGGACTCAGTTTCACCCTGAGAAATCAGGACCAGCAGGCGCCCAGATTTTAAGGAACATTCTGAGAATGGCGAGATAAGTGAAGAACTGGGCGGCGATAGACATACTCAAAGGACGAGTCGTGACCCTCGTGAAGGGTGACCCATCAACTTCGACCGAGTGGGAAACAGATGCGCTCGAAGCGGCTGCTCGATGGGAGGAAGAAGGGGCCGATGGGCTTCATCTCGTCGACCTCGACCGCGCCATCGGCAGCGGGTCTAACGGGGAAGTGCTTCAGTCTGTCCTGCGCGCCGCAAATGTCCCTGTCGAGGTGGGCGGAGGCATCCGAAGCGTCGAAGAGGCTTGTCGCTGGTTGGACCTCGGGGCCTCGAGGGTCGTAGTCGGGACTATAGCGTTCGAACAATCCGAGAAACTGAGGGTGATCCTTAGAGCGGTCGGTCCCGGCCGAGTGGCGGTTGCCGTCGACTTCAAGGAAAATCGTGTCCTGACAAGCGGTTGGCGGCAAACAGAAAGCGTGGATATTCTGAGGGCGGTGGAATCGTTCGGGAGACTCGGCGTCGAGACCATCATAGCAACGGCCGTTGAGAGAGATGGGACAGCAAGCGGTCCAGACTTCAATGCTTACAGCGCGCTGAGAGGCATTGATGGGATAAAGATAATCGCCTCAGGCGGAATAAGGTTCCCCGATGATGTCGCACGGCTGAGCGCACAGGGGTTGGACGGCGTGATTATCGGTCGGGCGCTGTACGAAGGAACGGTTAGGCTGGCTGAGTTGAAGGGGATTTAGTGTGCCTCTCGCTAAACGGATAATCCCATGCCTTGACGTCAAGGACGGGAGGGTTGTCCAGGGGGTAAGATTCAGCGGGCTCAGAGATGCAGGGGACCCGGTAGAACTCTCGAAGCGCTACCGGGACGAAGGAGCCGACGAAATCGTCTTCCTCGACATCACCGCAACAAACGCGAAGAGAAAGACGTTGGCCGGTCTAGTAAGGAAGGTTGCGTCCTCGCTCGACATACCGTTCACCGTCGGTGGAGGGATTCGGACTGCGAGCGACTTGCGGGCGGTGCTTCTAAGCGGCGCCGACAAAGTATCGATAAACACCGCAGCGCTGTCGGCGCCCGGACGTATCCGAGATCTGGCGGATATCTACGGGTCGCAATGCATCGTGGTCGCAATTGACGCCAAGCGCAATCTGGAAGGTCGAGGGTATGAAGTGTACAGCCACGCGGGTGGGAAACGATGGGAGAGGGATGCGGTGGAATGGGCCAGGAAGGCGGCTGCGCTCGGGGCGGGGGAGCTTCTTGTGACCTCTATCGATAGGGATGGGACAAGGCTTGGCTACGACATTGATTTGCTTAAGGAGATTGCTTCAAGCGTAGGGATACCCGTGATTGCCAGCGGAGGCGCAGGCTCGTTGGAGGACTTCTTTGACGTACTGACGGTGGCCGGATGTGATGCGGCGCTGGCAGCATCCATCTTCCATTACGGCGAACTCTCAGTTAGACAGGTGAAGGAACATCTGGCTGCCAGGGGAGTGGTCGTCAGACCTTGAACTTCATCGGAGTCGAGGAAGTCGATTTCGGTAAGGGGAAAGGCCTGGTGCCCGTCGTGGCCCAGGACGCAGTCACCGGAAGAATATTGATGCTTGCCTATGCGAACAGGGAGGCCCTTGAGAGGACAATGAATACAGGTTTTGCCCATTACTTCAGCAGGAGAAGAGGGAGACTCTGGAGAAAGGGCGAGGACTCCGGGCACGTGCAGCGTGTCAAGAAGGTACGGGTCGACTGCGACGGCGACTCGCTGGTTTATGTCGTAGAACAGACCGGGCCAGCATGCCACACGGGCGAAGAGAGCTGCTTTTACAGAGGCGTGAAGGTCAGAAAGCAGAAGAAGCCCTAGGCGCGCATTCACGACCATAATCACCAATCACAGTCGCGGAAAGCCGACGATTCCAATCCTGGGATGAATGCAGGATAGGGGGTGTCTTCATGGAGTGAAGGCGCTTAATCCTCTGTGGGTGGATGCTGGAACGCGACTTCGCGGCCTGGATAGTGCTGAAGGGAGGACTCGCTCAGGTAGGCGTGGTATGCCCGAGCTCAGGCCTGTAGACTGGGCCCCTACCCGTCCCGACAACGGACGCGCGAGGCCGGTCGGCGAAACAGGAGCCTACGCGACGCATATGCCACGCGGCAAGATGCCCGCCGCTTGAAGCCCACGACTAAGGTCTCGCGAGAATGTCACGCCAGAGCCGTGGAGGAATCGACGAATACTAGATGTTCCGCGATAGCAGGTTTCGGAGCGAAGGCGCGTCATTCACCTTGGGCATGGCTTTCGGGTCCAGCTTCACCGTCTCCGGGTCCTTCAGCCCGCTCCCCGTTCCGATGCAGACCACAACATCGTCGGACCTGATCAGGTCGCGCAGGTGTGAAAGAGCCGCCACGGGCGCCGCGCTGGCGGGCTCGAGGAAGATCCCCTCCTTCGAGGCCAGCTCATCCCGCGCCTTCATGATCTCATCGTCTTCCACGGAAATCGCGGTCCCTCCGGATTTCCTGATCGCCCTAACCGCCTTCTTCCAGGATGCCGGGTTTCCTATCCTGATGGCCGATGCGACGGTTGAGGGTTCTGCCCACGCTTCGACGCTCTCCGCCCTCTCAGCGATCGCTTCTACGATTGGCGCTGCACCGCTTGCCTGCACGCCGACCATGACCGGGAGTTCCTTTGTTATCCCCCACTCGCGCAGCTCCTCGAACCCCTTCCAAATGGCGCTAATATTCCCGGCATTCCCAACGGGTAGGACGACGTAGTCTGGAACCCTTCGACCCAGCTGCTCGTATGTTTCGAAAGCCGCCGTCTTCTGCCCCTCGACGCGATAGGGGTTTATCGAGTTCACGAGATAGATCCGGTCGTCGGCGGCGGCGACCTCGCGCACGATTCCAAGCGCCTTCTCGAAGTCTCCGTCAACCTTCAGAATCTTTGCCCCGTGGGCGGCAGCCTGAATCAGCTTGCCCGGGGCTACCTTCCCCGCGGGGAGGAGAACCACGGCTCGGAGGCCCGCCCGTGCAGCGTAGGCCGCGAGTGATGCTGAGGTGTTGCCCGTCGAGGCGCAAATTAGAGTACGGGCGCCTGCCTCGAGGGCTCTAGTGACGGCAACCGTCATACCTCTATCCTTGAACGAACCGGTGGGGTTCTGCCCCTCGTTCTTGAACCGCAGCGCCTTGAATTTTCTGGACTTTGCGATGAAGACGGAAGGCACTAACGGGGTTCCGCCTTCTCCGAGCGTTACGTGAGGCGTCCCACTATCGATAGGCAAGGCCTTGGCATACCTCCAGACACCTAGCTGCTCACTCCCGGAGACAAGCCCAGCATAGGCGAGATGTTGATCGCGAGTGAACTCGAGCAAGTCGCCACACCTCGAGCAGGTAAAGCCGCCCATTTCGTCAGTCTGTTTGGTCTCGCAAGATATGCAGCTGAGCGTCCACCCCCTCTTAACTCGAGACAACTCGCGCCCCCGCGCCCACCTTGGTGACGAACCCCGTGGCCTCCACCCCGGCATGCCCGAAAGCGGAGAGCATCGCCTTGAGGATAGTCTGCGGAGAAGTCTTCAGAGAGTCTGCCACCGCCAAGAGTGTCGGGCCGGCTCCGCTTATGCAGACCCCAGAAGCTCCACTCTGAATCGCGGCTCTCCTGACCTCGTGGAAACCTGGAATCATTCCAGCCCGCGCGGGCTCAACAATCTCATCTCTCATACCGTACCCGATGAGTTCTACATCACCGCGCGCGAACCCGGAGACGATCGCCGACGCCATCGAGAGGTTATGGACAGCGGCTGAGAGCTTAGTCACGGAGGGAAGCAGAGAGCGAGCGAACTCTGTCTTTCTCTTTGGTAGGGCCACGACGGGCGTGGCGAGACATAGCTTCAGGGCGCGAGGCGGAGAGTAGCTGATTACGTGAGGTCGGTCACCGTCGTTGATCGTCACTGAGAATCCGCCGACGAGTGAGGCGGCCACATTATCGTAGTGGGCGGTGCCGGAGGAGAGTCTCTCCCCGAGAGCAGCATAGCGGAGAAGTTCCGTTTGACTCAGCTCGAGCTCAAAGAGCTCGCCGACTGCGAGGGCGGCCGCGACGGAAGAGGCGGCACTGCTGCCGAGGCCGACTCCTACAGGGATTCCCTTCTTGAGCTCGATTCTCAGAAGCGTGCGGATTCCTCGGTCGCGAGCCATCGAGAGTGCAACGTAGCTCGCGGCGTTCTCCTCCGCCCTCACGGAGACGCCGGAAACCCCTCTGACTTTCAGAAGAGCCTCCGTCTTCGAGGATTTCTCGGCTGAGAGGGTCAAACGGTCCATGGGTCTCTCAAGGGCGACGGCAAAGACGTCGAAGCCAGGCCCGAGATTTGCTGATGAGGCTGGGGCTACCGCGACGACCCTCCTCCCTGGTCGGGTACCGCGACCCCTCGAGTTCCTCATTTGCCCAGCACGACTGATTCGTGAAGAGCCTTTACTGCCTTCTCCGAGTCCCTCGAGGCAACGACGAATGAGATGTTCAGCTCCGACGACCCCTGGGCAATCATCCTGACGTTGACTCCCGTGGCCGCCACGGCGGAGAAAACTTTGGCCGCAATTCCAGGCGTCCCCTGCATCCCCGCGCCGACGACGGCGAGGACGGAGACATCGGGCTCCACCTTCACGCCCGCGCTTATTCCGACCCGTGAGAGACCCTCCGACAGCGCGGAGGCAGCTCGCTCGAGAGAGCCCTTTCTAACGACAGCGCTGATGTTGGATTCGGATACGCTCTGCGATATCATGAGGACGTTCACACCCGCCTTCCCGAGCAGCTCGAAAATCTTCGCGGCGGTGCCGGGTCTACCTACGAGTGTCTCCCCCGAAACGGTGACAATCCCCACATTGCCGACCAGCGCAACTGACTTCGCGATGGCGGAGCTCTTCCTCTCGCGAGGATTGATCAGAGTCCCGAGACGATCCGGCTTGAATCCGTTCCTTATGCGGACGGGAATCCCTGCCTTCCTAGCCGGGGCTAGTGCTAGGGGGTGCATGTTCTTGGCGCCGAAGAAGCCCATCTCCTCGGCCTCCGCGTAGCTGAGCTCTTCTATCACCCGCGCGCTCTTCACAATCCTCGGGTCAGCGGTAAGAATCCCGTCGACGTCAGTCCAGATCCATACCTCATCAGCGGCGATGGCGTCGGCCAACAGCGTGGCGGTGTAATCGGAGCCTCCCCTTCCGAGCGTCGTCATCTCTCCCGACTCTGAGCGAGCGATAAAACCAGCGACTACTGGAACGACGCCCTTCGTCAGGAGGGGGAGCAACTTCTCCTTAACCCCTCTCCTCGTCTTGGTTACTTCCAGGCTCGCTTCACCGAACGAGTCGTCGGTGACGATCCCCGCGTCTCCTCCCGTGAGCGCCTCGATCGCGATTCCGGCCTTCCTTAGGCCTGCTGAGACGACGACGAGCGAGAGTCTCTCCCCAAAAGAGAGTAGGAGGTCGTTCGAACGAGGTGTAAGCTCGCGCAGGATTGAGACGCCAGAGAGGGTAAGCTTGAGATCATCCAGCAACTCCTCGAGATGGTCCACAGCTTCGTTGTATGTCGCCTGGCGTAGTTCCATCTCGGTGAGTGGCTGGGAGTGGATCCCTCGGATTCTGTCTATGAAGTGAATTACCTGGGTCGAATCCCAGGTCCTGGCGTTGGTGGCGGCATGAAGCAACAGGTCCGTAACATCATCCAGGGCCGAGATGACGACCACGACCCTCATCTTCTTGGATGCCTTTGAGATGACCCTCGAGACTCGGGGTATCCCTCCTGGACTCGCAAGGAGGCTCCCCCCGAACTTCATCACGACCTTCAAGCGGAGGTCAACTCCCTTCTATTGAGGCTCCGACCCTCAAGAGGTCACGCATCACGGCGGATGACGTGGTGACCCCACCCGCAGCGGGCCCCGAGACGACCCTCTCTCCCGAGTACTTGCAGTGAAACTTGACCACGTTGCAGGCGCCGTCTATCGAAAGAGGATCCCCCCCTGGAAGCTCAAGAACTCTCACCTCGGGCCTCCGCTCAACAGAAGCCACCATCCTCACCTTCTTCCCCTCCTCCCTCAGCGCCTTGACGCGGGAGGGGGAGATACGCCTGATCCCCTCCACGATGGCGACGTCCTTCAGCGTCAGGCTTTTCTTCAGAGTGTGGTTCGCTATGATTACAATCTTCGCAGCCGAGTCGACCCCGTCGACATCAAGCCAGGGGTTGGACTCCGCATATCCGAGCTTCTTCGCCTCCTCCAGAGCCTCTGGGAAGGAAGAGCTATCACTCTCCATCCTTGAAAGTACAAAGTTGCTCGTCGCGTTGAGCACTCCCTCAACCTTCAAGAGCGGTTCAGATACCGCACAGGCGTCGCCGAAATCCAGGATCGGAAGCCCCGCACCGACACAGGCGCTGTATCTCACCTGAACCCCCCGAGATTCAGCGGACGCCATCAGGGAGGGGTACTCGTGCGCGAGAGGCATCTTGTTTGCGGTCACTACGTGCTTGGAGGCTTTGATCGCTGACTTCAGGTGTGTCATCCCCGGCTCTGCGTCTAAAGGGTTCGCGGGGGTGAGCTCGACGAGGATGTCGGCCTCTGTATCTTCGATAATCTCGGTGGCGGGAAGATGCCTCCTTCCGACTCTTCCTGTCTCTTCCTTTCTTCGAAGTAGTTCCCGTACATCGAGACCGTTTCTGTCGATGGCGGCGCTCTTGCTGTCAACCGCGGCAACGAGATGAAAATCGATTCCGCGAGTCCTCCTGAACTCCTCCCCCCTCGCCTCCAAGCTGCCAGCGAGTGAGCGTGCAACAACCCCGAAACCGACAATGATTAGTCGGACCTCCTCAGTCAAGCAATCCCTTGCTCTGCATTAGCTCTGCGGCGAGGATCGTCGAACCGGCGGCGCCCCGTATGGTATTGTGGGAGAGAAAGGTGAGTCGAAAGGACCTGTTGTCAAGTCCCCTCCGAATCCTCCCCGCGACGACGCTCATCCCCTGAACGTCGCCTGCGTACCTGTCCAGCTTGACCTGAGGCCTATCCTCCTGCTCCATCACGATGATAGGATTCGAGGGGGCGGTCGGGAGACGTAACTCCTGCGGTAGGCCTCGGAACCCACTGAGCGCCGCTCGAATTTCATCGAGGTCGACCCTCTCCTCGGTCTCGATGTATGCGGATTCCAGGTGGCCGTCGGTCGTGGCGACCCGGTGACACATTGCGCTGATCTGAATCTTCGAGGGGCGGATGCCTCCCTTCCCGACCGAACCGAGCATCTTCGCGGGTTCCTTCTCCATCTTCTCCTCCTCGTCCTTGATGTAGGGGACCACGTTGTCGATTATGTCGAGGGACGGCACGCCCGGATAACCAGCACCGGAGACGGCCTGCATCGTGCTCACGATTACGCGCCTCAGCGTCAGGGTATCCGCGAGGGGCTTCAGAAGAAGAGTCAGCCCGGCGGCGGTGCAGTTTGGCGTCGCGACGAGAAAACCACTCCACCTTCTCCTTCTACGCTGCCACTCGATGAGGTCGAGATGCTCTGGGTTGACCTCGGGGATGATGAGAGGGACGTCCTCCTCCATCCTGTGAGGACTCGCGTCAGTGACGACCCTGAGGCCGCGCTTGGCGAACCGAGGCTCGAGGGCGCTAGCAGCCTCGGTGGGGAGGGGTGAGAAGACCAACTCCGCGTCGATTGCTTCCGGTTTCGTTGCCTTTACCACGAGGTTGCCTACCTCCTCGCTGATGCGAAGATCTCCGCGTGACTTCAGGGCCTCTCGATACTTCTTCCCGGCGCTCTCGTGGCCCGTGACAGTCGTGACCTCGAAGAGGGGATGGTCGGAGAGCATGCTGACGTATCGCTGCCCGACCATACCGGTCGCTGCGAGTACCGCGACGCTCTTTTTGCTCAAGCTTTCTCCACGGCCAGCGGGTTCGGTCTAGACGACTAAAAACACGTATGGACGTGTCGTCCAAGCGAACGAACGGCGACGCTCGCTTCACCGTTATAATCCACTCGCTCCAGACTCTGGCACCTAGATGATGCTCACCGGCGGTTTCGAGCCCCGAGAATACCAGAGAAGGATCGCAGAGACGGCTACAGCTTCGAACACGCTCGTAGTCCTGCCGACAGGATTGGGGAAGACGATGATCGCGATACTCGTCGCCGCCTCCAGGCTCGAGAAGTTTCCGGAGGGGAAGGTGCTAGTGATGGCTCCAACCAAGCCTCTGACCCTCCAGCATTACGAGAGCTTCAGGGCCCATTTCGCCCTCCCCCCGAGACAACTCGCGGTCCTGACGGGCGCGACGGGGCCGACCGAGAGGACGGAGCTCTGGGCCTCAGCGAAACTGCTCTTCGCAACGCCGCAGACTGTCTTCAACGACGTGAAGAATCGACGCGTATCGCTCAGGGAGCTTGTGCTCGCTGTCTTCGACGAAGCTCACAGGTCCGTGAGGGACTACTCCTACACCCAGCTCGCAAAACGCTATGCCGAGGAGGCCGAGCACCCCCTGATTCTGGGGCTAACCGCCTCTCCCGGTGGCTCAAGAGAGAAGGTCCAAGAGATAAAGAGGAACCTCTACATCGACAGGGTCGAATCGAGAAGCGAGGAGGACCAAGACGTCCGTCCCTACGTCGAGAGAACCGCGACCGAGGCGATCAGGGTTCCCCTCCCGAAGGAGTATCAGGAGACGATCTCGCGGATTCGCGAGATCTTCAACGAGAAGATAACCCGGCTACGGAACGCCGGCTTCTTGAGAGGAGATAGGGTCTCGAAGAAGATGCTGCTCGAGGACAGGATCACGATCTCGGGGAGGCTGAGGGAGGCGCAGGCGAAGGGAGGACAGAGGGGGTACATCTTCGGCTCAATAATCAACCAGGCCCAGGCCGTCATTATACTCCATGCCCTCGAGGTGCTCGAGACCCAGGGGGCATCGTCTCTCTCGAAGTACCTCGAGAGGCTGAGGGAGAAGACTGAGCGGGGGAGGGCGACGGTATACCTGTTGAAGGACCCCCGATGGACGAGAATCGAGGAGGAGGCGAAGAAGATAAGAGGAGTCACTCATCCAAAGCTCGAGAGGCTCGTCTCGGTCATCATCGACCAGCTCGGGAAGAAGAAGGACTCGAAGGTGATAGTCTTTACACAGTACAGGGACACGATCGATAGCATCATCGAGAGGCTTGATGCGGCGAACCTCGATGCGCGCCGCTTCGTCGGTCAAGCCGACAGAGCCGGAGACAAGGGGATGGACCAGCGCCTCCAGACGGAGAGGCTCGAGATGTTCAGGGAGGGCAGATTCCCCATACTGGTAAGCAGTAGCATCGGGGAGGAGGGGCTGCACGTCCCGGATGTCGACCTTGTCGTCTTCTACGAAGCGGTCCCCTCCGAAATCAGGTCCATACAGAGACGCGGAAGGACCGGGAGGACGGCGGAGGGCAGGGTCGTGATACTCCTAGCGGAAGGGACCATCGATGAGTCGTACTACTACAGCAGCATCTTCAAGGAGAACAGGATGAGGAGGTTGGTCTCCGCTCCGGGCGAGGAAGGGAAGAAGCCTCGAAGGAGACCGACTCGCAACCCGACACTTCTTGATTTCGTCGACTGAATGAATCTCGTGTCCTACTGATTCAGGAAAGGGTGCTGCCTCGGTGCGAGTCTTCAGACTAGCCGCTCGTGAGGAGGAACTCCTTGACGCGAGCCCCCTCAAGATTCAGGAGAGCGCCTCTCAGGATCCCGTCTGAATACTCGCTCCCCGGGTTCAGGCAGAGCGTCCTCCCGATCTTGACGAACCCCTTCGACTCGTGTATGTGACCGTGTAACCCCACGAGGGGCTGGTGCTTCTCGATCGAAGACCTGACGGCTGCGCTCCCAGCCGAGATCATCTTCACTGCGCCCACCCCCTGCTTGACATAACGGAATTCCTCGTCGACGGCCGGCGCCCTGTCGATCTCTGTCCCGTGGGGCGGAACGTGGAGGTTGAAGATGCTTCTGCCCGGATCCTCCAGCTGACCCGCCAGGGATTCTATCATCTGGCCTAGCTCATCGTCGGGAACCTCCCTGGGAGACCTCCAGGGTGTCGGGTTGGCGAAGCCGAGCGTTATCATCTCGTAGTCCCCTATCTCGACAACCCTGTTTTCGGGGTTGATTACCGTCGGCCCATCGTCTTTGAGGATGCCGTCTATCTCGAACCTGTCGTCGTTGCCGGGGGAGATGTAGCATTTCACCTCCGTTCCTCGGAGGCGCTCGCTGGCGAGGGATACCCAGCCACTCAACACAGACAACATGCACTCGCAGAATATCTTCTCGACTTTCGTCTTGTCGGCGGTCAGCTCGGTCATCTGGGCTTCGGTTGCGATGAAGCAGTACTGGCCTGCGTCTCTAAGCATCTTCTGGTATTCTCCCAGCGAGTCCTTCGTCGCCGTGGTCTCCTTGCCGAAGAGCGAGAGGGAGAAGGTTCCGTCATTCTTCTCAACGATGGGCACCAGCACCTTTCCCGTGATGTCCCCGCCCAGAATCAGGGTGTCCGCCTTGTAGAACTTGGCTGCGTTGATGAACTTACGGAAGCACTTCTCTGACCCGTGAAGGTCGCTAACGAAGAAGACTCTCTTGCTCATGTGTTCCTCTCAACCTGTCCGACAGGGATCCCCCCAGAATCGATTCTTCGCGACTGCTCTCCCGGGAGAGAGAGCGAGAGGAGCCCTCCCGCATCAGGGATTCACGAACCTGAAGGGGTCCTTCCCATTCGAAGAGAGGTAGGCGGCGATGTAGGTCCCGGCGCTCCAGGATTGCCCGATCTGGCCGAGGGGTTCGCCAGACTTTCCGTTCAACCATTCGTTGAAGCCGGTGCTCTCGTTTGGTCGAAAGACGCTGTTTGCCCTGGCGAGGTTTAGCAACTCCGAGGTCGCGGCATCGTCCCCGGACCTCTGGAGGGAGACTACGTAGAAACCTCCGACGAACGGCCAGACCGCGCCGTTGTGGTAATCGTAGGGGTTGCTCCTATGCTGCGGTGGAATCTTCTTGTTGAACTCGACGTCGAAGGCGTCGTCGCCTTCCTGGTAAGGGGGGTCGAGTACCCTTACGGGATACGGCGTGGCCAGCCCCCTGGACTTGATGGTCTGGATTAAGGAGCCTCTGAGCTTCACGGAGGCGACTTCTGCAAGGACGCATAGAAGGTTCGAGAGAGTGTCGAAGTGCCTGTCGATCTTCGAGAAAGAGACGAAATGCGCGTAATAGCCGACCTGTGGCTCTGTTGGATCTTCCCTAACTCTGGAAGCGAGGTAGGGCCAATACTTCTCGATCTCCCTCCAATTCTCCTTCGAGGGGAGGAAGACCTCCGAAAGACGCCGACTGAGCGCCTCCTCGTCCAAGCGGAGAGGACGACCGACTTTCTTTCCCGAGAGATCGCAGAGATGGTTTACGGCTCGCGTCGCCATCAGGAAGAGTATGTTGTTGTAGAGCGTCTTTCCCGTCCTTCTTATCGCTGCGTCCATCCAGTCGGCGCCTGGGGGACTATCAATCAGCCAGGTATTGTTCGCGTCCTGATACCTGAGCCACCGGTACGCATCGAGGGCAGCATCCAGCGGTTCTCCCAGGAGGCTCCGAGACTCGGTGTAGTGGAAGAGGTTCAGAAGACCGATTATGTACCAGCTTGACGAGTCCGTCGCCCCCGAGAAGCCAAACTCCGCTCGCTCCTCATCGGGATTGTAAAAGTCGGCAATCTGCCCCAGAGGCGACCTGGTCTTAGCCAGGGTATCGATTGTCTTCCTGCAGGTACCGAGGAGAAGTACATCCTCGAGCATGTTCGAGCCTAGAAATGAGATGAACGAGTCTCTCGCCCAGACCTGGTTGTAGTAGGAGGCTGAGGCCTTGATACCCCACTTCGAGGAGTTGGATTTCAAAACCTCGATGGCCCTCTCGAAGGTAGCGTCGGTCAGATTGGTCATTACCGGCCTGCCCCTTCGATACCCTTCGTAATCCCGGCGAAGATCTCACCCACCTTCTTCTCCGCAAACCCTCTGAGGACGAGCGAGCCAAGCCCCGCCATCAAGCCGGTTATCTCGGCGTCCGCGACCCAGCTCAGCCTCGTCGTCGTGCCGTCCCCCTCCAGGCTGAACGTGCTGATAATCTTCACGTTGCTTCCGCTTCCCGACCCCTCGGCCAGGAGCTTAGCGCTGGAAGGCGGCACCCTGTCTGTGACTTTAAGCCGGACTTTGATACTGCTCGAGATGAGGGCCACCTTCACCTTCATCTTCGCCTCGAGGTTCTCCTTGTCGAGGACAGCGACCTCCACGGCGTCGGGGAGGGTGGTAGCGATGAAGTTGGGGTCGGTCAGCAGCTGAAAGACTCTCTCCCTCTTCGCGTTGATAGTGGTCGAACCAGTGAGATGGAGCTGCACCTCTTCCCCCTCCTTCACCCGTAAGCCTCGAATTCCTTCCCGAGGATGCTGGAGGCGATCTTCAGCTCCATTATTTCGTCCGTACCCTCGTAGATCCTCGCGACTCTGGTGTCAACCAGATGCTTGGCGACGGGCGAGACCGTCGAATACCCGAAGCCTCCGAAGACCTGCACCGCTCTATCGGCCGAGTCGAACGCGAGCCTGGAAGAGACATACTTAGCAATCGCTGTCTGTCTGTCTGCTTCGAGGCGGAGCCCCAGGTCGGATGGGCTCTTCTCCGCCTCACTCTTCTTCAGTGCGGCACGATACACGAGCCAACGAGAAGACTCGAGGTTCGAGGCGATGGTCGCGATGTGCCTCTGGATCAGCTGGTGTTTCCCGATCATCTTCCCGTGCTGCATCCTGGTGGTGGCCCTCTCCTTCACCTGATTCAAGCAGTCCTCCATCACTCCTAAGCATCCTGAGGCGACCCCGAGTCGCCCGTTAAGGAGGGCAGAGTAGGCGACGTGCAGTCCTTTCCCCTCCTGCCCCAGCATGTCTTCCTTCGGAATGCGGACACCGTCGAACGAGAGGAGCGCCGTATCCGATGTGAAGAGACCCATCTTTTCTTCGAGTTTCATGTCGACGGAGAAACCATCTTCTTTGCTGTCGACAATGAAGGCGGTGAGTCCTCTCGGGATTCCCTGCGGATAAGCGAAGACGATGAGGTTGGTCGCGACGGAGCCATTGGAGATGAGATACTTCTCGCCGCTTATCCTGAATCCGCTCCCGTCCCTGGTGTATGTTGTCTTGATGGAGACGGGGTCGCTTCCGGCCTCAGGCTCTGTCAGAGCGTAAGCGAGGATGGCTTCGCCACTGGCCGCTCTGGTGAGGTAACGCTTCTTCTGCTCCTCGTTCCCCCAATCCTGGATCGTGAGGCTCCCCAGGCATTGGTGCACGTCCGCGAAGGTGATGACACCGAGACCCAACTGCCCCAGCCTCTCCATGAAGAGGGACTGAAGCAGCTGCCTCGCACCTCGCCCCCCGTACCTCTCGGAGATCGGGACCCCCATCAGGTCGTGCTTCCTCAGGACCTCCGGAACCTTGGCGTTGAACTTCCTCTCGATGTACTTCTCGAACTCAGAGACCACGAGTTCATTCGCCGCGCGGTCTGCGACCTCAAGCAGCGCGAGTTCCTTCTCTTGCAGTCCTACGAGCCGGGAGACCTCCTTCACGGAACTCTCGAATAGCGGTTCCAAGCCAAAGACAGGGCCATTATCACCCGTCTTTAACTGTCGCGCACGCCAGCGGAGGCACACTTTTCTACCGGGATCGAATTCTCCCAATTCGAGTTGAGAATAGACAGGGCGGGAGATCTCATGTTCTGGACATACTACATGATGGATTGGGAGAAGGTCAGGCAGGGCAGCTCCACCAAGCCTTGCATGCAATGCGGCAGGACGATGAATACCGTCGAGACGGTCACAGATCGCAGGGGACTCGCTTACGAGGGTCTCGTATGTCACAGCTGCAAGAGGCTTCTGTGGGTCAAGAGGGACTGGTCAGAGGACGGCTAGCCGCCCCACGAGGGACAACAACCCGATTGAGTAAACAGCATACCTGTACAGGGTCAAAAGGTACATGGCATTCTGCCAATCGCTCGATTCCCTCGTCATTATAGCCAGATGGTGCATCATGAGGGTGCTCAGGCCTACGAAGATGGAGGTCGCCAGGACGACCAGGCCGAGAGTTCCTGCCTGGATGAAGTATGAGGCAAGGAAGGGGATGGCGCCCCATGTGACGGCGAAGGCCGTGTACGAATGGGCAAACCTTGGTTTCTCTCTCGGGTAAGCGATGGCCGCGAAAGTCTCAATCCCTACGAATATGAGAAAGAGGGCGTTCCATCTCGAGGAGATGTAGACTCCCACCAATGCGCCCAGCACAACGAAGGCGGCTCCGGTGTAGAGCATTCGTCGCCCCGGGACCTTGAAGTATGGGGAGAATTTCTTCTCGCTAGTCGCGACGTCGATATAGTGCGCACCTATGACGAGGCCGAAGAAAGAGGCTAGAAGCGTGTAGAGATAGATTTCAAGGCTGAAGCTCGGGGCGAGGGCTTGGGCGAACGTTATCCAACCGAGTAGGACGAAACTGAAAGGAAGTCGCAAACCGTAGAGCCAGACGCTATGCCTCCAGGGGTCAGAGAGGTCCGGCTCGACGGGAGGCTCCTCCGACAATGAAAGCCGATGTGGGTCATCAGTTATTAACGTATGCGGAGGACGCGAATCGTTTGAACCGAGGCGACGGCGGCCTCCAGTCGACTGCGCAGCATCTCTTCCATGGCCTCGCCCCTTCATACGACTCGGTGCTGGAATACGTGACACTGTATCAGGACAGGTATTGGAAGAAATTCCTTCTCGAGGAGGCAGACCTGAAGAGGGGTTTCAAAATCCTCGACCTCGCCTGCGGGACCGGCGTTCTTCAGGATTACATCGCGGAGGGGGACTGCGAGGTGGTCGGTCTTGACGTGACGGAGAGGATGATCAGGATAGGCAAGGAGAAGAGAAGGAGGGGGGAGGCGAATTCCCTGGTCGTGGGGGATGCTGAGAGCATCCCATTCGGCGACAAATCCTTTGACGTCGTACTCTCCTGTTACCTCCCCAAGTATTGCCGGACTGATCGGATGGCGGATGAGATCCAGCGTGTCCTGAAGCCGGGAGGGAGGCTCCTACTCTACGATTTCACGCGCCCGAGAGGATTCCTTGCGCCTTTTCACGCGTTCTACGTCTACGGCGTCCTGAAGCTTCTGGGGGTGATCGCGGGGCGTACATCGAGAGAGCTGGAATTCACCTTCAAGAAGTTACCGGAAATCATCCGGGAGAGTACCTGGGACCAGACGCTACCCGAGGTCATGCTCAGCCGCGGATTCCGGCGGGTCGGGAAGAGGGTGCTCTCGGGAGGCGTCGTGACCGCCTTCTGGGGGACTAAGAGCCCAACTTCTCCCTGAAGGCCTCTCCGTACCTCGGCGGTCTCGTAAGGTTCTTCGCGAGTTTCTTCTCGAAGACCTCGTCGAGATTCGCTGTGGGGTCGATAAGACGAGAGGCGTCCAGGACGTAGAAGATCACGTCGATCAGCTCCTCGATCGTCTCGCCTCTCGGCTTGCCCTTCTTCCACGAATCTCCTGCCTCCCCGAGCTCGACGAACGCAAAGAGGAGTTTGTTTGGGATCTCCCGTGCCGTGTTCCCGAATCCCTTCGCGACTACAAGCTCTGCGACCTTCCTCTTAGCCTCCTCGAATGTTGGCACGGCTGACGCCGCCCAGTTTTGGCTTATCTAATTTGCCTCTCTTGGGAGATACCACCTCCCGGTAGTACTTGCAGACGCCTCTCAGGGTGCACACCTCGCAGCGGGGGCCGAGGGGCTTGCATGTGGTCTGCCCAAATCTGACGAAGACGTCGTTTAATTCAAGCCAGTAACGGCGCGGGACTTTCTTCGTAAGCTCCTCCTCCGTCTCTTCAGGCCGCCTCGTCTCCACAAGTCCGAGCCTATTGGAGATTCGGTGCACGTGGGTATCGACGGGTATGGCCGGGATGCCGTACCCGTACACCAGGACGCAGTTTGCGGTCTTCCTTCCGACAGAGTGGAGCTTCAGTAGGTCATCGACCTTGTCGGGAACCCTGCCGTTGAACTCCTCGAGGATCTGTCTCGAAACCGTGATTATGCTCTTCGCCTTGACGTTGTAAAAACCGGCGGGCCGGATGAGTTCTTTTACCTCTCCCTCGTCTGCGCCCGCCAGCTCCTTCGCGCTGCTGTAGCGGGCGAAGAGGTTCGCGACTGCCTTCGTCGTGTTCTCGTCTCGCGTTCGCTGCGAGAGTATGGTTCCGATGAGAATCCTGAACGGGTCTCCACCTTCCTGCTCCTTGAGCTGGGCGAGGGCCGTCGCGCGAGCGTCGCTCGAGCCGTAGACCATCCTTCCCATCTTGGAGAGGATGGACTCTATGCCTACTCTTCCGTGACCCAAGGCTCCCTTCTGTACCACTCGGCTACATCCTCACCGAGCTTTCTGATGTCGTAAGACGGAGAGTAACCAAGATCGGGCAAGGTGCCCTCCCCCTGTATTCTGAGGGAAGCCTTGATCTGCTCTTCGGCGTAGCCGGGGAGTAGGGTCTTCCCCGTCCTGAAACCCTGTCTCTTGATCACGGCGTGCCTCCCAGAGGCGGTGAGTATCGCAGCCGACACATCATCGATGATCGAGTCGAATGACTTTACCAAGTAGATACTACCTCGAAGAGAATTGCTCGTGGCCGACTTGTGCATCGCCTGCGCTACGTCCTTGGGGTGGCTGAAGGACATCAACTCTCCGGGAGGAAGGACGACAGCACCCGCCTCGGCCATCTTCAGTATCGGGAGTGTCACCGTGCGGTCGCGGGGACCGATGGCGCGAGCCGACCTAACAATAACGACCTTGATGCTTGGATTCTTCTCCGCAAAGTCAAGGAGCAATCTATCCGCTTCAAGCTTGGCCCTCTGATAGGGGTGGTCGGGTTGGGGCTCTGACGACTCTGATATCGTACGATTCTTTTTTTTGAAGCCGTAGACATCGAGGGTGCTCAGGTGCACGAAGGTCATCACGCCAGCCTCCCGCGCTGCCTCGAGGAGGTTGCGAATCCCCTCTCTGTTGAGGGCTTCGTAACCCTTGGCGCCTGTGTCGGGCATCGGGGAGGCCAGGCTGTAGACCGTGTCGACCCCCTCCAGCGCCTCGTGAAGCGAATGATGGTCTAGAAGGTCGGCCTCGACTCCCTGGACCCCCGAGCTGTCCAATATCTTGAGGTGCGAGCCCGCACGGAAGGTGCCCCTTGAGATCTCCCCCTGCTTGAAGAGGTACTCGACCAGATGTCCACCCATGAAACCCGTCGCGCCGAGAAGGAGGTTCGTCATCTTACCTGACCAGGAGCAGGACGACGAGGACGATCAAGACAGCAACGATCCCCAGCAGAGCTGCGTTTCTCCTCCTGCGGCTCGGCCTTACTTCTTGGTCGAGCAGAGGGGGAATCATGATTCTAGCTAGGGGGCTCGTTACCCACTCCCCCCGACTTTCGGCGCGGTACCTTCCTTCGGCCTGATCTCGAACTCGCCGTTCACTAGCCTGAGCTGCAAATCCTCTTCGAAGCCCTCGAGGTCACCGAAGAGTTCCCGCACCTTCTTCTGTGCGGTGGGGGATAGTTTCGGGGAGACATTCTGACCTCCGAAGCGACCGTATGCGACACCAGAAAATCTGACCTTCTTGCCTTCAGCAAGGATGTAACCCTTCAGCAGATTTGCTACCTCGCCGCCACTCACGAAGTCGACAACCACCTGATACTCATACCGAGAAGTCCTCCCTGGCAACCGAAACGCCGTCGAGCTCGAGGGTTTATATTCGATTGTAAGTGCGAGGCGATTGAGAAGTTTGGCAGAAGCGGATGAGGGGAGGATGGCCGAGGTTCAGACGGAGGTCTTCGGCAACAGACAGAGGTTCAGGATCTATTGGTACATGCTGAGCAAGAAGGAGCCGGTCGGGGTGAGGGAGATACAGAGAGGATTGGGAATATCCTCCCCGAGCGTCGTTTCTCATCATCTGGACAGGCTGAAGGGGGCAGGGATCGTGAGTGTTGACGAGTACGGCAAGTATACCCTCGAGTCGAAGGTGGAAGTGGGGGTCATGCAGGCGTTTACAAGGGTCGGTAGCTTCATGCTCCCTAGGTTCGCGTTCTACGCCGTATTCTTCACCACCTCCCTCATCCTCTACCTGTTTCTCTTTGGAGGCAACGCGAACGTCTACGCAGCGGTCTTTGGGGCCGCTGGGAGCCTCTTTTCCTGGTACGAAACTTACAGGGTCTGGAGGAGGAAGCCCTTCTAGGCTGTTCCAAATGGTAGGATAATATGCAAGCGCTGAGAGATGTAGTAGGGAAGCCCAAGAAATGAACTCACTCCTTCTAAGTTCCCTCCTCGCGGTAGTTCTGGGGGCGACCCTCATCGGAGGAGTCGCCTACCTCTACCCCTCCCAGGGTCAGCTCCGCTCGACGATGGCTGGGCCTGCGCCTGCCGAGTTTGCCGCACAGGGGTCTGCCCAGGGGTCTGCCCAGGCCATCAATCAACAGACGATTGGTTCTCTAGGTGGGAATCAGTCGTCTCTGACCCAGTTACTGGCCATCATCGGGGGCTCCGCAATCATCGGTGGAGTTGTCTCGCTCGCATCGAGACGGGCGAGCTAGAAGACCCACTCCCGCAAGAAAGGATCGTAATGGTTCTCGTGTCTGCTCGTAGCGGCCGCGACTAGCGGTACATCTCTTGCTGAATAATCTCTGAGAGTTTCTGAAAGTAGAGGCGGGTCGCCGTGGGCATCGAGGGCAGGTTCCGCTCAATCGCCTCGAGGACATACTTCACAGCTCTCCTTGAAGTCTTGAACTCGAACTTCATGGGAAGAATGGGGTCCTGCATCACTTCGATTGAACCAGAAAGGTGTGAGGGAGCTTCAGCCTTCGCGTCGCTCTCTATCTTGTTGTACCAGCCCGAGAGTACGACTGGGTCGAGGCCCAGCTTGAGGTTCTCAATCTCCTCCAGCATTCTTTCAAGAACTCGCATCTCCTCTCCCGGCAATACTTCTAACTGCACCTCATCAGGAAGATCTCAGTTTTCTCGTACTCCGCCTCCCAGACGTGCGTGCTGTTACGGGCGCGCCTGACGGCCAGGAGGGTGTACCCTTCCGGGCCCTCTTTCCGGGCCTTATCGAAGATCAACGAAGCGGGCTCCAGCTCCTCATCGAAGGTCTTGACTATGTGTTGCTTGTACTTCTCCACCTCCTTCATGTGGTCGTTAAGGCACAGGATTCTTCCCTGGAACTTCGACGAGGTTAGTCTCTTCACATCGGAGCCGCACACTTCGCAGCGAACCTTGGCCATTCCGCAGTTCATGCAGACCCTCCCCACCCCGATCACCATGGGGAAGGTACCGGGGCTAGACTCAGTATCCCCGCAGACGGCGCATTTAGCGGGGGTCTTGGAAGTGAGATGCTGCATCGTTTGCGAAGTGCTCGCTTCCCTTAATAGACTTTCGATTCGAGTGGCAGAGGCAAGAGGAATGCGGGTCGATTCGGTCGAGTCCTTCCCCATCAGAGTGAGGAGGAAGGAGAAGCTAGTCGCCGCCTCCTTCACTTACCCTGACTATCAGGCCGTCTTGGTGCGCGTCGCGTGCGACGGTGTGGCCGGGTGGGGAGAGGCGATGACGAGGTCCGGGCCGAAGATAACCGCCCTGCTCGTGGAGGAGTACCTCGGACCAATGATAGTTGGAAAGAAATTCGACTCACCCGAGAGCGTGTGGCACGCGATCTGGAGGGAGCTTAGGGTGAGGGGGCATACGAGGGGGGTTGAGGTGGAGGGATTGAGCGGAATTGAGATTGCTGTCCAGGATGCTTGCGGCAGACTCCGGGGTTCTCCGGTCTCGAACCTCCTCGGTAGAAGGAGAGCTTCAGAAGTTCCAGCGTACGCGGGGTCCCTCTTCACCTCGAGAGGGCCCCTCAAGAGTCAGGTCGAGGTCGCCAAATCGCTCGGACTCATGGGGGCCAAGGTGAAGATTGGGTTCGGGGCAGAGAGGGACTTCGCCTCACTGAGCGAGGTCAGGAGAAGCTGGGAAGAGTGCGAGTTGATAGCAGACGCGAACGGCG
>VBPK01000158.1 GCA_005877225.1 Nitrososphaerota archaeon | reverse complement strand
TACAAACTTCATTCTCGGTTTGATTCCCAGCTCCTTCCTCAGGGACTGAGGTATGACTATCTGCCCCTTCTCGCTGACCGTAGCCACTTCCGGTTCCTGTGCCATGTCCTATCGGTAGGAATAACCTACTTTCTTACTATAAATGGGTTTCTGCGGTCGAGTCAGGCCTTCATCCGAGACCCCCGGGTTTTGGGGCGCTGGATAACGCTGTCGGCTAAGCGACCCCAATCAGAGCTCCGCCGCGGAGGCGCGAATGAACCCTAACACGACGACATAAGCACTCAAGACTATTAATCGTCCCTCCACTAGTCGACGCCACTTGCCCAGCAGGTCTCGGTTGATTGCTGCAGTTCTAGCTGTACTCGTCATCGCTGCCGCCGGGTCGGCCGTCTACCTGTCAAGGGGCAATTCGTTGCCGCCGTGCGGCTCCAATCAACCTCTATTCTCCGTCTTGCCCGTCTCCTCCAACGACACCGTTGTGCTTACACCCCTAGGACAAATGTCCCCTCCAGACCACGTCTTCCCCGCACCGCACCAGTACATCTACGTCATCGACCCCACCCATCCTCTCGACAAGGAGGCTCCAGTCTACTCGCCCGGAGACATGGTGCTAACCTCGATTGGGTTGCGCCACTACAATACACTCGGCAGCAAGACGAACCACATCGACTACACTCTTGTCTTCTATTCATGCGCGGATTTCGCCCTCTACTTTCATCACGTTCGGAGCCTGCGCTACCGGCCCTTCATCGACGCCGCCGCGAAGATCCTGCCGACCTGTCACTTCAGTACCCAGATTAACGAGGACTTCTGCGGAGGAGACGTCTTCATCAGCGTGAAGGCGGGGGAGACGATCGGGACAACCGGAGACCTCAAGGCCGGGGCCTACGGACTGGATATCGGTGCCAGAGACTTCAGGCTGCCGACGGGCAGAAGCGCCTTCGTCGACCCTAGCCGATTGTGCCCAGCGAATCGAAGTGTATACGACAGGTGTTATGCTGCCTGCACCTTCGATTACTTCCCCCCGGGAGTCCGCAGCCAGCTTCGCTTCAGCAGTTTCGATGGTACAACGCGCACTGAACCGCCATCATGTGGGACCATCTACCTCGACGTGAAAGGCTCGGCCCAAGGGTACTGGTTTGGCCACGGATCGCCTGCCCCTGGGGCATCACCGGAAGCGAACAACATCTACTTGGGCCCTGACAACGTAAAGCCATCTCTTGGCATCTTCTCGGTAGGAACAACGGGTGGGTCCCTGCCCCCTGGCAAGTATTCCTTCATCCCCGCCACCTCTGGTTTTATCAACAGGAACTTGAGCGACATTACCCCGGACGGGGAAATCTATTGTTATGAAACGAAATACTTGTCAGGCCCGTCCCACCTGACGCCCTCGGCTGTCACAGTCATACTGCTCAAGCTGATGGACGCCTCCACCCTGCAGATAGAGGCAGAGAATGGAGGGACCTGCGGAAGTGGTCCCTGGACTTTTGGTACGAACTCCGTGATGTATTCACGGTAGACTTGTGGACGCCAACCGCTTGAGCTTTCGCCACTATCGTTCGAGCTTTCGCCTCACCAAGTTGGAGCCTTCTTTCTGTTCTAGGCGCTCACCGCGACTTAATGCTTTCATAAGGCAGGCCATGCCCCAAATCATCTTGGAGAGACTCGCATAACTTGGACGACAGAAAGAAGAGCCTCGCATCGACCTCCATAATGCATTTCGTCAACGATGGGATTAGCGGAGTCATTCCCCTGATGTACCCGGTTTACAATGCCCTCTACGGCATCTCCCTCCAGACCGTCTCGGTCTTCACCGCTCTTCAGAACGTTATCTCGATTGTGGTGAGCCCTTATGTGGGGAATAAGGCAGATTCGAGCGGAAACTTCGCTTGGTTGATGACGCTTGGAGTCCTCCTCCTGACATTCGGTACAGCCGGCTACGCCGTGTCAGTTCTCTTCCTAGGAGGTTCCCCCCTCATAATCGTCTTGATCCTGTTCAGCGTCGTAATCGGAGTGGGGAGCTCCTTCTATCATCCTATCGGCGCCTCGGCCCTCGGCCAGAAGTTAGATTCCTCGGACCTCAGCAAAGCCATGGGGGTGAATGGTTCAATCGGGAGTGTCGGCCGTCTGGTCTTGCCCTTCTTGGCGACGTTGATGATTACCTACACCACTCTGCCTTCGCTTGGCATCCTGGCTTTGGCAGCGGCCCTTGGTGGAATCGGAGGGTTCGCTATCCTCAATGGAGTCACGTTTGAAAAGGCTTCAACAACCAGGATACCGAAGGGGAGTGCATGGAAGTCTGTGCTTCCTGAATGGAGGCTCGCTCGCCCCCTTCTTCCCCTCACCTTAGTTTCATTCTCGCGTGGTTTGTGCACAGGAGTTCTCCCCCTCATCCCATTCTATCTGGTTAATGTCGACCACTTCGGCGGCTTGGAGACTGGTTTCATCTACGCACTTTCTCTCGGAGCAGGAACGGGGTCGCAGATCTTGTTCGGGTTCATACAGGAGAGGGTCGGTTATCGATTCGCACTTGGATTTTCTAACCTCGGAGCGGTGGTCTTCCTCCTCGCCTTCGTCTTGAGTCCGAACGCCATATTCACAGAGATCTCCGTGATTGTCTTCGGTCTGTTTACCTACAGCGCGTTCCCCCTTCTCCTCGGAATGGTCCACAAGAGGGCGTACCTGTACCCCGGGGATGTCACCAGCGCGAACTCTTTGGTATGGGGGATAGGAACTTCTGGCGGTGGCGCTGCCGCGCCTTTGTTGATAGCGGCGCTTGCCCTCCCGAGTGCGTTTGGTTCGTTAACTCCGGGTTTCATAGGAGCTGCGGTCGTAGGGGTCGTCTCAGTTGTTCTCGTTCCGTTCACGTGAAAGAATCCAGGTAGTCAAGCGACATCGAGAAGCTCCACCCTACCCCCAGATTCTGAATGGGCTTATACGCTCGCTTGCGCCGACAACCCCGACAGCAGCACTTCGGCAGCCTAGGTCCGACACACACAGCCCATCGGCTATCCATCGCCCAACGCGCTGATGATTCCCGGAGACGCAATGAGCCCTAAAACATTGCAGCCCTATGGCTTCTGTCCTCAAGGCCTACCTCCGGATGAATCCGAAGGCCTCCTCTGTGATTAATCAAGGACGGTAAATACGGGGCGAGCATTCTAGAGCGATGACAGGCGCCGAGAAGATGGTTGAGAAGGTTCCCGGTTGGGTGGAAAGGTTGCTGATTCCAACACTCGAATCTAGGGTCAGAGCCGTAGTGAAGGAAGAAGTAGGGCATCTAGAGAAGACGATGAACGCAAAGTTCGACGCCGTCAACACAAGGATAGATTCTGTGGAGAAGCGCATGTACGACAGGTTCGACGCTGTAGATGCGAGGTTCGACGGCGTGGACGCTAGGATAGAGTCGCTTGAGAAGCAGATACCCATGATTCAGGATATCGCAGATCTGAAAGCGCGCCTTGCCGTGGTCGAGAAGCGAACCTCTGGATAGATTATCTTCTACACTTACCGACGCGGTGCCTATGATCACCCTGTGACTGTTGGCGGCCACTAGCATGTCGTGCGACCAAGGGACTTCTAGAACCTCGGTGTGGTCGGTCTCTCTCGAGTCTAGCTGGCGGAAGACGTACTCGAGAGGGCCTTCGGACTCTGGCAGGCCGATGATGCACTCTAGCCGGCCGATGGTGTACTCGAGAGGGCCGATGGACTCTGGCAGGCCGATGATGAACGCTAGCAGGTTGATGTCGTACTCTAGCAGGTCGATGTAGAGGTGAGCCCTTTTGGCGGTGCTCCACGCCCACACGAAGATTCCTTCCGTGTCCGTCGACGCCAACGATTTCCAAACGGTGCTTCAAGGCCAGTTCGAACAACTGCCTGGAAACCGACCCAGCGGCGAGACTCTTCCCGCGGTAGGCCAACTCTGCCTGCTTATCGATGATGTCAGTCAAATCTCCGATAAGTGTGTTGGATGGGGAGTTCGTGGCGCTAGTAATCGCCGGATGGACAAATATGAAAGTCCGCCAGTTTATCCCTTTGCTCAGCCCGTCTTGTTTCTTGGCAACGTCGGCAAGGCTGAGCAGAGCGTTAGCTTCGTTTTGCCGTGCCTTCAGATTCAGGTCGCGTGCGATAGACTCCGGAAAAGCGACGAGGTCGAATCGGTCGGAAGTTTCTTTGACAAAATCATCCAGCAGCTTGCTCGCCTCAAGTCTTTCGACTGCGGGACCCTCCGGCCTGAGCTTCTCGATGTTCCCGGACAGCGATCTAACCAGTTTGTTGTATTTCTCGGTGATGCCCTTTACGACGTCCCGGGACTCTTTGTTCAGGGCCATCGAGATCGAGTCAGATCCCTGGATTACAGCGACTAGCTGGCTCTTGCCGTTTCCACCCTCTATCTTCGCGAATCTGACTGGGACTCTTGTCAAGTGTCCATCCACGTTGTAGCGATCATCTCCGACTGTAAGTTCAGAATCGTCTCCGGCGTGATGTCGGGGAGCTCTTCCTTCTTGTAATCGAGGACTGCCGTCACCAACACCCGGAGTATGTTCAGATTTCGCGCAGCCTTAACGCCCTGGTCGACCAGCGTCCGGTACATCTTGTGGCCCAGGTTCACGATGATGGCCTTCTGCTCGATGTCCACCCACCCCTCCTTTGGGTTCTCGGGTAGGTCGACGAACGCTATTCCGATAGTCTTGTCCTTCGGCTTCTCCTCGCCGTGATTGTCACCCTGAGAGAGAGCACCATCGCCTGAGGGCGTCTTGCCTGTCTCGATGCCATCAGGTTTCTGGATTAGCGAATCGACACCCCCGACTCTCATCCATGGGTTGAACTTCTTGAAACCCTCCGAGAAGAGCAGCTTTGTGAAGGAGTTGGACAGGGCGTTTGTGCGAATCTGCGCCGCCTGCTCTTCTTCCATCGGGAGTACCATCTCCTTCTTTCTTAGATGCTCGTACACCCCGGCGTGGGCTTTCTCAATGACCGAGTGGACCAGATGATTAGCCTTGAATTCGAGCTTGTTGAGACTGAGGTATTCGCTCAGGGGGTCGGCGCGCAGGACGGCATACACGGTGTCCCTCGCTTCCTTCTTGAGCTGATACTGCCAGGGAAAGTCATATTTCTTCACGAACTTCCCGAACACAATGGCGTTCAGACCAACCAGGTCTGACTCGAGCTTCTCTTTGGTGATAATCACCTCGACTTCGAAATTGGCTCCCTTGACTTCGAATTCTATCTTCTCAGACGATCTGACCTTCGGTTTCCAGGCCTTCACACGTTCTCCTTCGAGGAGAATTGACTTGGACTTACCAATCAGGATCTGGTTGAACCACTTGATTATCCACTTCTCCGCGTTCGACTTCAGCTCTTCAAAGTCCTGCTGGTTCATCTTCACCTGGTACAGGGTTCCCTTGGACTTCAGCTCCGGCTTGATTTCGTCGAAAACCAGATCATCATACCCTTGATCTATGTGCTCCCTCTTGATTACGCTGGCGAAGGCCCCATCGGGACCGCGTGTCTGTGTGATTATCTCGGCTTCAGGGCTCGCCGCAAGATAGATCTTCGACCCGACCCCGGCGAATCCTATCCCCTGTCCCTTCTTCTTAGAAGAGAGGGCGACCGTGTGGTAGTTCTCGAAGCCCTCCTTCGACATCCCTCCTCCGTTGTCCAAGAGGGAGAACTCTCGTTTTTTGTTATCGAGGGAGATTTCGATCTTCGACGCGTCGACATCGATTGAATTTGAGATGCCTTCGATGAGCGCCACTTCAGGGGGAGAGCATGGATACGCATCGAGGAAGTTCTCCAGGGCGTGAAGGAGGTTCACTCTCAGTGGCTGGGGCATCTTCAGGTTTCCTCGAAATCGGAAGGATGTTGCCCTACTGGGTCTTTCACGAGAATAGCGGGTTCATTTTCTCGTCTGCTTTCGAGTTGAACGACGACGGCTGGCGAGGACCGAACGAGAGTCCTGGCTACTATGGCCGCTGGAGTGCCCAGGCTAGGCCAGATGCCCGATTTTTGCAACGAAATCGAAGCAATTTCATCCTTTCTGGATTTACCGTTTGTGGAGTCTGAATCTGTATCATCACTGTGTCTCACCAAGCCTCGGCGAGGCGAGGTTGTTTATCAACCCGTCCGCTCGTATCATCTAACGCGCGGATGGTAGCCCAACGGGGAGAATGAACCCTGGGTATGGGAAACGTTTGTGCTTAATTAGTTCTTTAACTTCTTCTATCATGTTCGAGTGCATCTCCAGCAACCTTCCATTGGAGGCACTTGGAATCTGGCTCCTTCTGACCGGCGTAATCGGCTTCTTCGCGATGGGCATCGACAAGTCCAGGGCGATATATGGCGAGTGGAGAATAAGCGAGAAGAGGCTCTTCACCATGGCGCTGGTCGGCGGGTTCTGGGGCGTGGTTTTGGCCAGCGTGCTCTTTCACCACAAATCGTCCAAATTGAGCTTTCTGCTCGTGGTCTATGGAATCACCACACTCTGGTTCTTTCTCCTCTCCAGAATCGGCTTCCTGGGGTGTTTCCTTTCAAGCATCACTCCTCGTTGAGAGTGGATGCCATTGACGCTCTCCGCAACTGTGAGAGGTCCACTAAAGGCCTACGGAACAGGGTACTGGGACTACTTCCTTGCCGATGAGTGCATAGTGAGAATAAAGATGCTCTCGGGCTTGGCTAACGCGACGACGACGACAGACTCAGACGCCATTGCGAGAGAAGTGAGTCGAAGTCGGAGGAACAGGACGCTCGTCTGGGGGACATTCCTCGTTCTCGCGGCTACCCCAGCAGTCTCTCTGGATGCTGCGCTAGGTGCTCCTGTGTTTACAACGACCGTTCTTGTGATAATGGCCACAGCATATTACGCAAAAATTCTCAGATACAA
>VBPK01000157.1 GCA_005877225.1 Nitrososphaerota archaeon | reverse complement strand
CCCATACGGTGGCAGGTTCGGAACAATTTACTTCGACCCTCCTGAAGACGCGTTACGGACCCATCTCCGGTTCAACTCGATTGCGGCGATGACCGTCTTCTTTCGTAGGAGGGTGTTCGACTCGTTAAAGGGGCTAGACGAACAATTCCGAATAGTGAGCGACTACGACTTCTGGTTGCGCGCCGCGATGCAATTCAGATTCTCAAAGGTCGACGAAGCGTTAGCGTGCTTCCAACCGCGGAAGAGAAGTATCTCCGTCGGCGACCCGGCTGCACACCACCAGGAGAGGCTCAGCCTCGGTAGAAAGCATCGTCATCTCAATGTGGGATTATCTCTCGCCGAGGCCTCTTACTATTTCCGCAGGGTGCTGCTGATTTTGCGATATCAGCTAAGGTTGCTCTCGATGTCGTCCGGAAACAACATTCCAGGCGACTATCCCTGGAAGAACTTGGCAGGATCTGGTTGGATATCACCGTGGCGTCTGAGGCGCGAGATACTCTTCTCGCCGCTGCTCTCCACCAACAACGAGATTGAGGCTAGAATTTCTCACGGATATGTACGCATGGAGCAGTTGAGCGGAACCACGCGGGGCCGGAGGGAAGAGATAACCGGGGACGAGAGAAGAAGAAGGATAGCAAGGGACACTGCAGGACGCGAACTCTTCTAGGCGAAACTCGGTGAATCGGTGGACTGCGCTGCAAAGCGGCTAAAGATACAGAACCCCGATCCCAAACCAGCCCTGTGCCCAATCCTCCACCAGTTCGGCGTGCCTGTGTCCCTGTTTGACCTCGTTCCAGAATTTCTCCACTTCGCATCTCGGATACGTCGGATGATGGACGATATCGTGAAACGCGACCATGCCGCCGCCCTTCACTAGTGGGGCGTACATCTCGAAGTCCTTCTTGACACCGGCGTACGAGTGGTCTCCATCGATGAACAGGAAGTCGAGTCTCCTTCCCTCAAGGAGATCGAGGACCCTGTTGCGAGTTATGGGGTCGTGCGAATCTGCCTCGAGCAACTCTATCCTCTGGCTAGGCTGCGCGAACGATTGGTAGATAGGAACCTTCCAGTCGCGGGGAGCTTCAAGGTCGACACTCAGCAACGTGGCGCGGGGGTCTGAAGCCGCTGCGAAGAGGAAGAGCGTCCCCCCTCCACCTCTACCTATCTCCATCACGGCACTTGGCCTCAACTCGGCGACGGCGTGAAGGAGCGCGGTGATCTCGCTCCAGAGCTGGACAGGTTTGAATTCGACCCCAAAAGACTTGAAGGTGTAGGCTCTCCTGATGGAGGCGTCAAGGTCGGAATCTGTATCCGCCTGTTTCAACCTTGCGATTACGGCTCTGGCTCTGGCCCGTCCCAGGGGCGGGACGAGGTCGGAGAGGGTGTCTGCCATGGATATTCCCGCACTCGGGGGAACCGCCAAGAAGCCCCGTTTCTTCGCCACGTAGGCGGCAGATTCCAAGAGAGACTTCGCACGACTTAGTTTCATCTGGATCCTCCGCTACTATCTTCCGCCGCTTTGCGATTTGTTTTTTGCATGGTTCACTCTCGGTCCGGACGCTTCGCTAGCCAGCTAGTCAAGTTGGTGTGAACGAAGGCCGCTCCCCTGTTAGCCTCCGCCCCCTCTTCGGAGGAACCTCCCACAGGGCCTCGAACATTCCGCTCTGGACGGCATGTCTTCTTGCAAATATTCTCCTCCACGAGAGAGGGATCGGATAATCTCTGTACCCGACAGTCAAGTCATCGACAGGATTGTGCCACTCTCGCCACTGCTTGACGTAGCAGTAACCCCCTGTCAGCCGGTCAATCAGAGAGATGTAGAGACTCACGAGCTCCATCTTCATCTCCTGGAGGGAGCTTATGGTAATGAAGAGGTCGAAATATTTTGCGGGCAGGCGCTCGAGTTGGTCGGGCGTCAGAAAGCAGACCTTCGAGCTCTCGAACTCGTCAGCGACCTCTGAGAAGTCCTCGAAAGGTCTGAACCTGAAGAATCGCAGCTCCGGGAAGACCGCTCTGAGGTATCTCTGCGAAACGTAGAGAGCCGGTGGGATATCCGCTATTACATACTGCATGCACATCTCGCTCTTCAGGAATACATACGCTAACCGCCCGTATCCCGCGCCGAGCTCCGCCACCCTCGAAGAGTTGGGGGCGAGGTGGACAAACCTGTCAATCGCGCGCAGCTCGAGGATCGAATTGTAGAGGTCCTGCGAGACCAATCGTCGATCCCAGTATACCTCCAGAGGCCCACCCTCTGCAGGCTCTTCCAGGCGGTCCACGAGGTGCATCCGGTCCTCCCCCACAGCGTGGTGACGCAGTAGCCCGACAAATAATCTGTAGAACATCAGGTAGATTGGCGTCGGCATCCTGAAACGGGGTGCCGAGATCCTGGTCGCTGACGGGGGAAACCGCTGCCTGGGCGAACATGCGAGCCGAGGGCCGATCGCTGCTATGCTGGGATGCCGCATCCAGATCCTGACGAGATTTCGCACCTGGACGTTGGTCAGGGACGGCAGCCATGTGAAATACTGGAAAGCGAGCGTCCTCTTGAAGAGCGGGTAATTTCCGGCAAGAAGGTCGCGTACGTGCAGCCTGTCGAGCGAGTCCCAGAAGCCTGAAGGTGCGTACTTCCCGCCCTCCTTCTCGAAGTACTCTAGCATGGAAACGAGACTCTGGAGCTCCGGGTCGGGCCCCTCGACCCGTTCGAATACTCTACGCATTCTTTGGCAGGACCCTCGGAGACGGAATCGGGACGATGAACTGACCGGTGTATTCTCTCTCTTTCATCACAATCTCCTTCTCGTAATTCCAGGCGAGCATCAGCGCGAACGGGGGCTGCTCCTTTCTGAACCTCTCCGTCTCGACGACGGGTATGTGAGTCCCTGGCGTGAACCTTCCGATCTTCTCGGGAGTTGTATCGATCAGGTAGGCCAGCGTCTCAGTCCCTATCCCGCAGAAGTTGAGGAGGGTGTTTCCCTTGGCGGGAGCGCCGTAACCCACGATCTTCTCTCCCCCCGACCTTGCGTCCTCGAGGATTCGGCGTAGCGACTCCTTCTGGTACTCAACACGCTCCGCCAGACTCTCGTAGGTTCGGAGTTTCGTCAGCCCGCACTTCTCTTCGAAAGCGAGAAATGAAGGGCGAGGCCTTTGCTTTGTCGTCTTCTCCGCCAGTAGCCTGATGGAACCGCCGTGGAGCTCGAGCTTCACGACCTTCAACAGCTTCATTCCGAATTCATCGAAGAGCTTCACGATGGGATGAACAGTGAAGTACGATAGATGCTCGTGATATACCGTGTCGTACTCGACGTTTTGGTTCAGGTCTCCGAGGTACGGAACCTCAACCGAGAGGATTCCTCCATCGTCAAGCAGCGTGACCACGCCTCGCATGAAGTCGTGAAGATCGTCGATGTGGGCGAAGACATTGTTCGCGACCATCACCTTGACACCCCCCTTCAGGTCGCGAATGCGCTGGGCTTCCTTCGAGCCAAAGAACGTGGGGAGTGTCTCGACCCCCTGTGCGTTGGCGATGTGTGCCATGTTCTTCGCGGGCTCTACGCCGAGAATCTTCACTCCCATCTCCTTCAAGGCTTTCAAGAACGTGCCGTCGTTGCTGCCAATCTCGACCACGAGGTCCTTCGAGGAGCCGAGGAGGTTCGCGTGGACAAACCGGGCAAGCTCGAGGAGATGCGCAACGACTGTCCCCGATGAGGAGGAGCGATACGCATAGTTTCTGAACAGGGTGTCTGGGTCGACCACACGACTGAGCTGGACTAGGGCGCAGCGATTGCAGAAGAAGAGCTGAAGTGGAAACCACTCCTCCCTTTCGTCGGGATTCGTCAGGAACGAGTTCGCGAGAGGGGTCTCACCAAGGTCGAGGAAGAGGGTGAGGTCTTTGCTTCCGCAGACCCTGCATCGGCTCACCCGTCTCGCGCCCGTCGCCCGGCTCTTCTTTGGCATCTTCTTCTTCGCTCGAGTCCTTCATCTAGGGGCCTGCGGGACCACCCCAGTCGTACGACCTCCCAGCCCTCGAGTCGTCCGCCCGTCCGTTGATCGAGGTAGGGATGACGGACCCGTCGTCCCACGCGAGCCTCTCTTCATCTGGCTTGGCGTGATTATACAGTTTCGTTACACCGTACAGTATGAGAGCTGGCTCCTGACTGATAACCTTGTACCCATGCCAGCAATCACCCGCGATTCTTACCAACCAGAGTGCGTCCGTGCCGCTGAGCACAAACTCATCCAACTCGCCTCGCGTCTTCGAACCCTTCCGGTCGTCGTAGACGCAGCACCTGATGGTCCCGGAGATACAGACGAGATAATCGTTCTGACCACGGGTATGGCGATGCCACGCCCTGATCACGTCGGGGTGACTCTGGGACAGGCTGAACTGTACTATGTGGTCTCCCTCCAAGAAACTTTTCCAGTCCTCCCTGACGAGTTCCGCGAAGAACCCTCTCTCATCGGCGTTCTTTTTGAGCTCGGCCATCCCGACCCCGTGAATCAACGAGACGCTGACCCCAGACTTTCGAATTAAAGGATTCCTCGCGGCGCGCGGAGCCCGGCGTTATGAGACAAGGTTTTTAGAGAAAGTGACGGGCGCACGCTGCATCGCTTGAAGATTCTCATAACGGGTGGTCTGGGCTTCATCGGCAGCAACTTCATCCAGTACGAACTCTCGAAACATGACGATGTCCGAATCGCCAACGTGGACAATCTTTCGTACGGCGCGAACGTCGCCAACACGCGATCCGTTGAAAAGAATCCGCGCTACTCGTTCACCCGCGGAGACATCACCGACCGCGACCTGATCGCTCGACTCGTCTCCGACGCTGACGTCGTAATCAACTTCGCAGCCCAATCCCACGTCGATAGAAGCATCGCAGACCCACTCCCCTTCATGAAGAGCAACACGGAGGGTACGCTCTCAATCCTCGATGCTCTCCGCCGAGGGCGCGGGGACGTCGAGCTGATACAGGTGAGCACGGACGAGGTCTACGGAGAGGTCAGGGAGGGCTCGTCAAACGAACAGTCCAAGCTGAATCCCTCTTCACCGTACGCTGCCTCGAAGGCCGCCGCCGATTTGTGGTGCCTCGCCTACCACAGAACCTATGGGCTGCCGGTGGTGATCACGCGCTGCACGAACAATTTTGGGCCTCTTCAATTTCCAGAGAAGTTAATCCCGAAGGTGATTATTCGCGCCCATCAGAATCTGAAGGTGCCGCTGTACGGCGAGGGAAAGAACGTGCGAGACTGGATCTACGTGATTGATCACTGCGAAGCGCTAGACCTGGTCCTCAAGCGCGGCCTGCCCGGCCAGATTTACAATGTCGCGGGTCACAATTCCCTCGACAACTTGATACTTGTCAAGATGATACTCCAACTGATGGGTAAGGACGGAAGTCTCATCGAGCTCGTGGAGGACAGACCGGGGCACGACTATCGGTACAGTCTGGATGACAGCAAGCTGAGGCGAGAGCTGGGGTGGAAACCGCGCCACACCCTGAAAGACGCCCTCAAGAGCACCGTAGATTGGTACCTTGCAAACCAAGACTGGTGGCGTCCGGTCGCCACCGAAGGTGTTCTCGGCGCCTCTCCCTGGAAAGATTCTCGGTGATGGGACTGAAGCTCCTCGTGACGGGGGCAGGAGGGCTACTCGGGTCGGCTGTTGCAAAAATTGCTTCGGACCGTCACACGGTCTTCTCCGGCTTCCGAAGACGCGCGCCAAAGTTCGGAAATCCGGTACTCATGGACCTCCTCAACCTCGAGAGAGTCCATCGGGTCGTGCTCACGCTCAAACCGGACGCGATTATTCATGCCGCCGCGTTGACCGACGTTGACAAGTGCGAGGCGGAGAAGCGAGTCGCGACGAAGGTAAATTACGAAGCCACAAAAACCATATCGGCTGCGGCGGCTCGTGCGGGAGCCTACCTTCTCTACGTGAGCACCGACGCCATCTTCGATGGAAAGAGAGGGATGTATCGAGAGACGGACCGCCCCAATCCTATAAATCACTACGGTTTGACGAAGCTCATGGGAGAGGAGGCCGTCGGGGCGGCGAGAGGGAAAAGCTGCATCGCCCGCAGCAGCGTCATCTACGGCTCGAAGCCCGCGGCTCTGAAAGACAACTTCGCCGTCTGGCTCATCGAGAAGCTGACGGCCGGCCAATCGGCGAATATCGTCACCGACCAGTTCGTCTCGCCCTCCCTCAACTCCAACGTGGCGGAGATGACTCTCGAACTCACTGAGAGGAGCCTGACAGGCATCTACCACACCTCGGGGTGTTCCCGGGTCAGCAGGTATGACTTCGCCGAAGCCTTGGCGGCCACCTTCGGGCTCGACGCATCGCTTATCAGAGCCGTCAGAATGAATGACATGAAATGGACCGCGCGACGCCCGAGGGACAGTTCTCTGGACGTTCGCAAAGCTATGAGTTCCCTCAATCATGTTCCCCTGCTCCTGGGCGATTCACTCGTCAGGCTGAAGACGGAGTATCGTGAGGCGGGTCGAAAAATCGGGCGGCGGCAGGCGCGAGGCAGGGCGACGGGGTCCTAGCGGTTGATGGAAGTCCGTCTGGAGTGGTGGTGAGAAAAACGAAGGGGCTTCTCTTGGCTGGTGGCCACGGAACACGACTCAGACCACTCACGTATGCGGGAAACAAGCATCTCCTCCCCATCGCGAACAAGCCGATGCTGTTGTACGGACTGGGGCATCTGAAGAACGCCGGAATAAGAGAAATCGCCGTCGTCCTCGGGCCGATAAGGGAGGGAGTCCGAGAACTGCTCGGAGACGGCACGAACTTCGATGTGAAGGTCACGTATCTGGAGCAACCGGACCCCAAGGGGATAGCCCACGCGGTGATGATAGCAGAGGATTTCGTGGGGGAGGAGTCTTTCGTCGTCTACCTCGGCGACAATCTCTTGAAGGAGGGTGTCTCAAGGTTCAGAAGGATATTCGAGGAACGAAAGGCAGACTGTGTCCCTCTAATCGGCGTCTACGTGTTTAGTCCCTCCGTCTTCCACGCCGTGAAGGAGATAGAACCCAGCTCACGGGGTGAGCTCGAAGTGACCGACGCCATTCGCGTGATGCTTCGTGAGGGGAGAAAGATACAGGTCGAGAGAACAGAGGGGTGGTGGAAGGACACGGGGAGGCCAGAAGACCTGCTCGAGGCGAACCAGCTCGTCCTCGCGAGTCTCGAAACAAAGATCGAGGGCGAGGTCTCGCGAGAGACTCAGTTCACCGGCTCGGTCGCCATCGGGAGGGGGACGAAGGCGATTGGGACGGTCACGTTGAGGGGCCCGATCATCATCGGCGAAAACTGCAGAATCGGTCCCAATGTACATATAGGCCCGTACACCTCAATCGGTGACGATTGCGTTTTGAGGAATGTGGAGATCGAGAATTCGATCGTGATGAAGGGGTGTGCGATAGAGAGCGGGAAGAGAATCATAGATAGCCTGATCGGGAGCTTCTCCATCATAGAGAACAGTCAGGCAAGGATTCAGCAGGGTCACAAGTTCATCGTCGGAGAGAGATCTTTCGCCCAGGTCTAGCCCCGGAGGATGCGTGATACTGTTCTGCTCGGGCAGGCTTCAGTCGTGGGTTAGCTCACAGCGAGCTGCTGGAGAATGACCCAGCCCGGCGGGGTAGCACCAACGGGTCATGACGAGCTCAATGCCCTTTTCTCGAGCGACAACCCCGACGATCTGATTAAGTTCTACAATCGCTTCGATGACTACGAGGGCATAGTGCAGTGGATGAGGAACAGGCCCCACGGTCGTTCGGTGATAAGGGAGGTCGAAGGAAACCACGACGTGGTTGTGGTGATTCCTACAAGAGACTTCGACAGCGGACTCGCGGCATCGTGCAGAAATATCTTCAAGGGGCTGCAGATCGTATTCGTCGAGAGCGGCGCGGACCCCTATTTCAACCTCGCCAGGAATTGCAACATCGGGCTCGGAGACGCGCTGAAGTTCGACCCCGACTGGGTAATCGTGAGCAACGACGACGTGTACAGAATTGACGACATTTCAATCCTCGACGACCGCCTCGCGCGTCTGAAGAGCGAGCGAATCAGAACAGTGTTTGCCAGGCCTCCAACCCCTGGCCATTCGTATCTCCTGAAGATAGCCAAGTCAACCGCCGTCAGGAATCTCATGTCCGCGCTGGTCGGCGGGCTGTGGCGAGAAAGAGTTCTCATACAGAGAAGATTCAAGGTAGAACTGATCATAGGTCACCAGGGGAGAAGATACCCTCTCCTGTACAAAACCCTGTACAGATTTCCCAACGGGGGCGACTTTTTCATATTCAGTTCAGCTCTTGTCAGGGGGGCCGAGGGAAAGCTGTTTGATGAAACTTACATTAATGGCCCTGAAGACATAGACCTCTCTTGGCGGCTCGCCGCGCCGGAAGGGCGCTCCCTCGTCGACTTCAAGATCGGTAGCATGAGCGGCTCCTCAATCGGGACTGGCAAGGCCAGGTGGTTGAGAGACGTCGCCAACGAGGTGTATCTGAATTACAAGGTAAGAAATGGTCTCCTCCCATTAGCAGCACTAAGTTCAGCGAAAACTCAGCACGAGCTCCGTTTGACCTCTGGGTAGAGGGAACGAGTGCACACTTGCTGTCGGGTAGTCCAGACACTCATCTTGGGCGTCAGATATTCGAGTCGCCCGCAGTCAACCCGGCTCGGGAAAGGTGGAGAGGGGGGCAACCCTACCCGCGGCAATTGCCTCCTGTATTCTCGTGCTGACCTTCTTAACCAGCTGTTTCTTCTCAGCCTCCGTCATCTTCAGCCGCTTCTCCTCGTACAGAAGCGGGTCGCGCTTGGCGAGCTCCGCTATCTCCTCTTTGCTCCGGGCGTCCGGCATCCCCTGTTTGTGCCATGACAACCTCGTCGTCATCATCTCAACGAGATAAGGCTCAGAGTGCTCCCGCACGTAACCGGCTGCCTTCCCAGCGGCGTCTACTACTTCGTCAAGACGGTTGCCGTCTACTGTCCTGGCCGGGATTCCGTAGGAGAGGGCTCGTTCTGCGACAGTCTCTGTCGGGAGATAGAATTCCTTTCCTATGTTCCCCGCGACGCCGTTGTTTTCGCATATCAGGAGGAGCGGCAACTTTCTCACGCTCGCTATGTTAATCCCCTCGTGAGTCTGCGCGTTGCCTGTAGCGGCGTCACCGAAGAAGCAGGCCACAATCTCCGCCTTATTCAGGAAGTTCTTCACCGCCCACGCGAGTCCGGCTGCGACGGGGACGCACGTCCCTACCAACTGGAAGGTGAACATGTACCTGGCCGGGGGGTAAGTGAAGTGCATCTCGCCAGCCACGCCACGATTGATTCCCGTAGCCTTTCCGAGAAGCTCCGCGACGAGGGGTCTGACCTCTATGCCCTTCGCGATGGCATGAGCGATCGTGCGGTGATGGGTCACGATGTAGTCGGTGGGCTTTAGCGCCGCGCATACGCCGACCGATATCGCCTCCTGACCCTTATTGAAGTGGAGGTCTCCGGCCTCGCCGAGGACGCAGAGCTTCTGCAGTTCCTCCTCAAGCTGCCTTACCGTTAGCATCCGCTCATAGAGCTCCAGCTCGTCGATCAACTCAACAACTCCCCGATGGAGGCTGCGATCTCCCCTCTTGAGGGGATCATTTTCATGTGCAGGTCCTGACTTACGGGTATGAGCGTCCTCGGGGCACCGAGCCTCTTCACACGCCTCTTCAGCATCGGGAGAGAGCGCTCTGAGACGTCGGCGGCTACCTCGGCCCCGACTCCTGCGAAGGTCACATCCGGTTCGACGATCAGCAGCTTTCCCGTCCGAGTCACAGAACTGTTTATCGTCTCGTAATCAAGCGGATAGAGGCTCCTCAGGTCGATCAAGTCACAGTCGACGTCCTGAGCCTCAACGACGGACTCGACCTCCCTCAGGGCTATCGCGTACGAAACAATAGTCAGGGAATCACCTCTGTGCCTGAGTTTTGCCTTTCCGATGGGGATGGTCTCGGTAACGCCGTCATCTAGGTCGGAGTCTTTGGTCTCAGAGTCGCTTATCATTCTGTCCTCGAAGAAGATTGTGACCCCAGGTCTGGTCAGCACCGTCTTCATCAGGCCTCTCGCGTCTCTGGGGTTGGAGGGGAGGACGACGTTGAGGCCCGGAATGTGCGTGAAGAGGGACTCCACTCGCTGCCCCGAGCTCGGGCCTCCGAAGAGGAATTCTGACCTTACGACTATCGTCTTTGGCTGGTTTACGAAAGACGAGATCTGGCTTAGCTTTGCGGCAGTGTTGCAGATGCTGTCCATCGTCCTGAAGAGGAAATCTGAGCTTATCACGTCAACGATCGGCTTGACCCCTACAAGAGAGGTGCCCACTGCGAAGTTGGTGTTACCGTCCTCGGAGATAGGGAGCGTGATGATTCTGTCGCGGAAGTCCTTCTCTATGTAAGGGGCGTCGTAATGAACCTTCATGTGGGCCCCCTCTCCCAAGACGTAGATTGAAGGGTCCGTCCTCATCTGCTCATGGATGGCTCTGTAGATGCCGTCGCGGATGAGGCGATTCCTGGCCCAGGTCCTTGACTTTACAGCAGGTTCCATGGGTGTCGGTCGACGCGTATTCTTAATAACAATTTGAGCGGGATGCGCGGGAAAGAGAGATAACGGAGTCGGACAACAGATGGCACATTATCATCCAGGAAGGAACGATGGCAGATGTTCGTGTTCTACCGAGGCAAACTCGTAGCAGTACTGGGATACCTGGCTAAACGGTTCGTATCTACCCAAGTCTCTAGCAAATGCGGGCGCCAGGGAGAGGGTGAGCAAGCTTGGTTTCATTCCAAGAATTGCTAGAAAGCGTAATCAACGGTCATGCCGTTCCTGTATCGGGAGAGCTCGCCTGTGTAATATGGTTCTTCTCAAATGTGGTTACCCACCGCCTGTACTTCTCCCTAACCAGGGGTCTCCTGATATCACGCCAGGCCATCAAACGAGAATAGCATTCTACAAATAGAGCTGGCAGAGCCCAGACGACCCTTCGGGGCGCCTCCAAGACAGCCTTGAAGACTGCCAAACCAGCGACTGAAATCTCCATGCTCGGGGCGGTGCTCTTAGGATAGGCACAATGACCCACAATCATCCTCTTCCTCCTCTCCATTATGTGACCTACGGAGCTAGAGGCGTCGAAGAAGACTGAGAGGTCATCAGCAAAGACGGTTCGGAGACCCTTGGCGGCCAACCCTTGCCCTATTTCTTCGTCGTCGTTGACCGAACCCGTCACAGAAACTAGGTATTTCGGCTTGAATGCCGTCATCGCTGCACCCAGATGACTCGAACCGTCGCGACTCATCTGGACCCGCTTTCCGCTGGACAGAGTCGCCCAGATGAGTTCGTCGATGTGGTACGCAACGTTGGGAGGCCCTACCGGAATCTGTCTCACAGAGACAGCACCTACGCTTGGGTCTGCAAGATAATCAAGGAGTCTCTCGAGCGAGCTAGGTTCAGGTATGACATCTGCATCGATCTCTACTATGATCTCGTATCCCGCCTCGAGGGCGTGTTGGATGGCGTCTTGCAGAGAAGCGGCTTTTCCCTGTCGCTCACTATGCGTCAGCGCGGTTGCCTCGTATCTTCTGAAGAGGTCTGCTGTTCCGTCGGTGCTGCCGTCATCAACAACAAGCACGTTGCGGCCCTTAAGGGACTCGAGGAGAGTCGGCAGCGCTTTCGCCTCGTTATAGGCGCATACGACGATAAGCGTCTTCCGTAGAAGCGACTGGGCGATGCCAGCCTCGAGCGGACCCGACGTAGCTCGCTTAACTCTGGGTTTGTATTCGAGAGAGACCTTCAAGTAGCTCGCTTTTAGAAGAATTCCAGACTTTCGATAAAGGACTTATTGAGTGGCAGTCTCGATTTGAAATCTATCGATAGGGAGGAAGCGTGGCGGATACCCGCGGAGTCCGGACTCTCTTGAGCGAGTAACTCTCGCACACGCTTCAAGGGAGGAGGAGAGCGAGACCGCTCTTCATTTTTACTCTATCTGAAAGCTAATGGCCCGTTTCGTTAATGACAGATATCACGACCGAGCTCTGCAGACTGTGGAAAATCATTCATCGTCTAAATGGGTGTCTCAATTGCTACACAGATTTGCAAGCCGGATCCATAGCTCAGACAGGACGGATTATGATCGTTACACTATAGGATAGGTATCGGCTGAAGATTGGCAAAATGGGCTTAACCATCTTGTCCTAAAAAATTCATTGCTCGTCCTCCGATGATATCAAGCATCCTCTCTGTGGCTCATGATAGAGGGAGATGGAAGGATACCTCGAGTCGGCTTTCTCGAACAGTCGCGCCGTGGATAACCCAATACAGTATGGATTCACGCTCCATTATTCATAAATTGTGAGGATTGCGTTTCTCACCGAGAGAAGTGGTTGCATCTCTTTCTTGATTCGGGAGAGACGCCTGACACTGCACTCCAACGCCCACACGAAGTGAGCAACGGGAAGTCGCTGATGTGCAAGGCCCTACGCAAGGCATGACATCAACGAACGACGATCTTGGAGAGATATGAGAGATGGATGACGACATTTGAGAAAGACCCTACTCTCGTTGCTCGCAGTAGCCGCCTCCTCTAGAGCCATCCTATCCATTATTCAGGTCGTGTATGGAACAGTATTCCAAGGAGGGCTTCTGTGGCTACCCACACTCGTGATGTTTAGAGATTTCTACGGGTACTATGGCCTTCAGCTTTCCTTCTTATCACAGGGCCTACTTCCCTACAGGGATTTCGGCTATTCTTATCCTCCGCTGTTCCTTTATTCGTTGTTGCCCTTCTATCTGTTGGGCGGCATATACGCAGCGTCCTTGCCGATATTGGCTGCGGACGCAGCGACGTCTCCACTTGTCTACTTCTTTGTTCTTAAGTTCACGAATGAGAGGCTGGCCTTTCTCGCGGGGCTCGCGTATGCCATCTCGCCCTTCATTCTCTTCTACGAAGGCTACTCCTGGCTGAGCAGTCAGCCGATGTTTTTCTTCCTACTGCTCTCACTTTATCTTCTTCGCGAGGGAAGACCGCTTCCCTCGTCGATCGCACTCGCCATGGCCGTCCTGTTGAAACAGGAGGCCATCTTCGTCATACCTATCTACGGCGTATGGCTAATGAGAAATCACGGAGGAGGCTCATGGAAAGCCATGGTGACTTTCTTGGGAATTGTATTCGTCGCTTCCCTCCCGTTTCTCTTGATTGCGCCAAATCAATACCTAGGATCTACTAGCTACGGATTCTTGCGGACCTCAAGTCCCTCCCTCTCCAGTGCTCCTGTTCCGTTGGGGTCAAGCGCTCTTTCGTCAGCTCAGTGTCCTTCTACACCTCGTACCTCCTCGGCTAATGGGCCGTGCATTTCATCCTCTGTCACCTACCCGAATCCTCTATTGACTCTAGTCATAAATGCGGTCGAGTGGATAAGCTCCATCGTCCAGATACCCCTCTTCATTCTAATCGCGCCCGCCCTATACACTCTGAGGCGAAGGGACAACTTCCTTGAGTTAGCCTGCGCCTACTCTGCCACAGGTTTCTTTCTTCTCTTCTCGATCCTGATTCATCCTGTGTATGGGTACTACATGGTTCCTGTTTACGGGCTATTGCTTGCCTCCTCTAGAAGACTTTCAACTTTGCTGATTTCCTCCATCGGCCCCGTGCTAAGTTTGCTTACATTGGTCGGGTACTACCAGGAGCTACTGCCACTTGTCATCACGCTAGGCGTAATTTCTGTGCAAGGGACCCTCGGAGATCGGTCAGTCGCAGCTGACCCGCCCCTGATACCAGAGGCGGACGTTCCTGTACCAAAAGGGATCGGGTTAAGCCTTCACCCCAAGCGAAAGTGCAATTTAGGAGGCAAAGAGGAACACCTTCCCACTGGGGAATTGGACCTATTCGAAGGCTCTTAAGGGATAGATTGGAGAACTATACGTGAACTCCACAACGGTTAATATTCTTGCCTGACAACTTCATCCCAATGAAGATGCCCAACTTCCATAGCCGCGGCAGGAGAGCCATCTCTCCTATCGTTGCAACAGTACTCATCGTAGCAGTCACCCTAGTGGCATCCGTAGCAATCGCTGGATTCGTCTTCGGAGTCTTCGGAACATCAACCAACTCGGCCCAGGTAGCCGTGACAGCGACATCGCTGAGGGCAGCCGACTTCAAAGCGAGTTTTGCAAGTGTAACCTTCACATGCTCCCTTGTGGCGACGTCAAGCTTCCTGACACTCTCCAACACAGGAACCGCGAGCACAACGGTCACCGCGGCGACGATCAACTGGGCAGGACAAACCAACAGCTTCTCACTGGCGGCAGGGAGCAGCTGCGCGGTCGGGGCGTCTGGGTCCACCACTGCAACCCAGAATCTGATCTTCTCAGCCACGGCGTCAAAGCTACTGGTGGATGCTGCG
>VBPK01000049.1 GCA_005877225.1 Nitrososphaerota archaeon | reverse complement strand
AAGGCTATGGCAGCTCTCTCCTTCAGAATCTCCTTCAATTCGTCTACGTTGTACGGGGGAAAGACCATCTCTTCCTCTCCTAGGCTGCTGAGTACGCGTGGGTCAAGGTCTTCCTTGAATTTCAGGTCGTTGGAGATGCCTACCAGACTCAAAGAGCCGGGGATTATTCTATCGCCCGCCCTTGTGAACTCGTACAGACTGCCGTCACCTTGGGACTTCACCAAGTAGTCTATCTCGT
>VBPK01000050.1 GCA_005877225.1 Nitrososphaerota archaeon | reverse complement strand
CGCAACCCTCCTAAAGGAACCCTGTACTGTTTGTGGCGGTGTCCAAGTAAGGTACCACGGGAAGGTCATCTGCACGAGTCACGACGACCTCTCTGGAGTGCTCACCACGGAAGAGGTTACGTACGAGGCTGTGGCCTCGTCTCTCCGTACGCTTCTACTCTCGAAGGCGAGGGAAACTGCTGACCTGCTGGAGAAGGAGCAGGACACATCCAAGCAGGACCAGCTGGTCTCGCTCATCTCGAAGTATGTGGAGTTACTCCAAAAGCTACCCGAGCATCGCTGAGATACACCTTAAATGAGTGGCGGAGAGGGATCTGCATATGGTCCTGAGGATCGGTCAAAGAGTCCCTGAATTCTCTCTGCCCGATTACAACAAGCAGCAGAGAAGCCTCGGGGAATTCCTGCAGAAAGGAACGACCACCCTAGCGTTCTTTCCTTTCGCCTTTTCTGGCGTTTGTGACAAGGAGATGTGCACCTTTCGTGACGGGCTCTCGAGAATCAGTGGCGCGGGAGGTCAGATTGCGGGGATAAGCGTAGATAGCCTCTTCACTCTGAAAGTCTTCGCGCAGACGTATGGGCTGCAGTTTCCCCTCCTCAGCGACTTCAACAAGAAGGTCACCAAGCTATACGGCGTACTGCAGGATCCTTGGGTGGGGTATGGTTACAGGGGGGTGGCAAAGAGGTCTGTTTTCGTGGTGGATATGAAGGGGATCTTGAGGTACAAGTGGATAACCGATGTCCCCAGCAACGAGCCACCCTATGAAGAGGTTATGGCCGCCGTCGCCAAGACGCCGCGATAGTTTTTATAGGAGTTGACGCTTCTTACCCCAGAATGACTCAGGAAGCGGAGATTAAGCCAATAGTCCAGATGACCGAGACAGCCGCCAGGGAGCTCAAGGCATATCTGGGAAAGCAGGGGAAGCCGAGTGCGGGGCTTCGTGTCTTCGTTACCGCGGGAGGGTGTTCTGGGCTCTCTTACGGAATGGTTCCTGATGAGAGGATAACTGAAGACGATTACGTAGTCGAGGCGTATGGCGCCAAGGTGATTGTCGACAAATCCAGCGCCCCGTTCATCGCAGGGTCGATTATCGACTACAGGAGCGAGAAGCTGATGGGGGGAGGTTTTGTGGTGACAAACCCCAACGCGGTATCAACCTGCGGCTGCGGTGAATCGTTCAGAACGGTTTAACGCCTTAGGAAACGCGTTCTCACAAAAAGTAGATAATGGCTCCTTTGGCTCCGGCAGTCTTGCCGGGGTGGCGGAGCCTGGTAACGCGCGGGCAATCCACTTCTCAAAGTGGATCCGCAACTCGAGATCGTTCAGGCAAGTCAGCCCGTGACCCTATGGGTCGTGTGGGTTCGAATCCCGCTGGGAGGAAGCCTCAGCATTGAAGGAAGGTGGACTCGGGCGAAAGTCCCACCCCCGGCGCCCCAAATAAGACTATTACAAGTTTATTTGGCGAAAAGAAGGCAGAAACCGTCTGATTTACGAAGAGATGGTGCGTCGCCGAATTAGCCGCGGCCTGAACCCGTCACTCTTTCCTCTTGCCCTTGGCAGGCGCAAGCATTTGGCTCCACGTCACGAAGCAATCGATGATCTCGCTATTGTCTGAGCTTTCGTGAGAGGAACCACTTTGTGAGCTCCCACGCGTCCTCCGCGGCCGCCCCGTTGTAGGTTTCTCTGTTCGAGTCATTGAAGAACCCGTGCCTTGTTGCAGGGTACACCTTGAGAGTTAAGTCCTTCCCTGAGGCCAAGACGGACTGGACGAATTCAGGAATTTTTGAGTTGATTATTTCGTCCTGTTCTGCGTGGATGGCCAAGATTGGAGCCCTGATCTTCTGGACCCCAAGAGTGTCTGGAGGCTCCCCGTAGAAGACGATGCACGCAGTCAGCTGCGAAAATTTTGTGGCGACTCGTGCAGAGATTCCGCCCCCCAGGCAGAATCCCAGGGTTGCAACTCTAGGAGTTCTTTCGTAAGAGTATTTCACACATGCGACCGCGTCATCCAGCATCTGGTCCCTGAAGTCCTGGTTGTAGAGTGTCGTGGCCACCTGCATAATCTCGTGTGAAAGGCCTTTCTTTGCCAGAGCCTCCCTGACCCTGTTTATGTCACGTCTCTCAAGCAAAGAGAGGTTCCACACTCCCTCCATCGCTGCACGTATCTTTTCTGGGACAAGCAGCTCATTATGCTTCCAGTAGAGGTCTGGAGCGACCGCTGTAAACCCGAGTTTGCTGACGCGTTTACATACGTCCTCTATGTGTGGCACGAGACCCCACACTTCATGGAGGACGACCACGGAGCCAGCGGGGGACGCGGGTTTGGCAAAGAACGCGGGCACCCTCCCACCGGTGCTCTCAAAGCTCAGATGACCTTGCTCCAATTAAGTGGCTCCTCGAAAGAAGAGATGTTTAAATCAGAAGGACGCCAGTGTGTTGCCAGCCTGTCATGAAGGTTTCTTTGGTTTGGCACACCCCTAATCCGGAGAGGACGATTGCTGTCGCAATGCGACGTTGTTACAGCACTAAGCCAATCGAAGATATTGAAGTGGAACTGGAGCAGAAGGGGCGGGAGTACTGGAAGTATCTCCTGACGCGGGCGCTACAAGACAAGTCGCTGGATGTCTTCGAGCACTATTGTCTGGAGCTGTTGATTGAGGACACGCCGGAAGCTGAGATGAGAACAGTGGCTACCGCATACCCTTTCATTCGCTTGCTACCTTTAAACGGCAGGGACTGGTTGGTCGCGATGAACGCACGAACCCTAATCGAGATGTGGAGGGACGAAATTCACAAGCCATTCGCAAGTACCATCATCGAACGGCTGAATGCGAATGGAACCAGCCCGGTGTTCAATTCTGTGGTCTTTGGAGTTTGATTGTATGCGAGTGAAGCTTCTTTCTCACACGGAACTCGAAGCCGTGAAGTATGTTCTGCGCGTCAAGAACGTGTCGTTTGACCCGTCTCAGTTGCTTGATCATGTGGTATACATGTTCGAGATTGAGGACTGCAGCCGGGTGACGACCCACCAGCTCGTTCGGCACAGGGTCGCCTCGTATGATCAAGAATCGCAGCGTTTCTCCTCGGCATCGAGGGAAGGCTTCGTCACGCCCCCTAGTGTGCAGTCGAACGAGAGCGCCATGAAAGTCTACGACCAAGCGCTGAAGGCGGCGTATCAGGCCTTCGAGAGCATGATTGCTTTGGGCGTGCCAAAGGAGGACGCGAGGTATGTTCTGCCTAACGCCATAAAGACGAAGCTGGTGATGACGGTGACCGCGAAGAGTTTGATGCACATCGTCTGGCAGCGGACTGCACTCCAGGCTCAGTGGGAGATTAAGGAGGTTGCGAATGTGATGCTGAATCTGGCCAGAGAGGCCACCCCTGAACTCTGGACGAAGATTATCGAGAGGTAGAGACGGTGAGTCAAGTCTTCGGGACTGCCGGGGTTAGAAGGGTCTTCAACAAGACGCAGACGCCTGTGCAGGTTTACCGGTTTGCGGAGACGACCGCCTTCGTTTTCGGACGCGGTACTTACGGAGTAGGGTGGGACGGACGAAAGAGTTCGGCCTTGTTGGCGAGAACCATAACCGCCGCCATTAACTCGACCGGTAGCGAAGCGTTGCTCTTCGGTCTGGTCCCCACGCCTGTGACGGCCTTCGGGGCAAGGGGCAGAATGTGCTCCATCGGTTTTTCGGTTACGGCTTCGCACAACCCACCAGAATTCTCTGGTGTGAAGCTATTCAACGGACGTGGGATGGAACTCTCTGAGTCGGATGAGGAGAGAGTGGAGAGAGCTCTTGCTGTAGAGGTCAAGAAGAACTCGGCGAAATTTGGTTTGGCTACGCGAGACGTGGAAATCTTCTACGAGTACAGAGGAGCGCTACTTTCGAGGTACCAGCCAGCGGGGAAGAGACTAAGAATTGCGGTCGATTGTGCCGCTGGGCCGGGGGGCTTGATCACCCCGTACGTCCTCAAAGGTCTTGGTCATGATGTTATACCGGTTAATGCTCAGGTATCTTGGCGCTTTCCGGGACGCCAACCGGAGCCGACCGCTGAGAATCTCGAGGAGTTCGCCAGAATGGTTCCTAACTTGGGCGTCGACTTCGGGTTCGCTCATGACGGAGACGCTGACCGGCTGGTGATGGTGAACCGGGCAGGCCGCGTCCTCCCAGACTCGGTATGCTCAATCTTGGCCCTAAAGGGGTTGGGAAAGACTTCTGGCGCCGCTATCCTTTCAGAGAATACGTCGACCGCTGTGGAGGAGGAGGCCCTAATGATGGGATTGCGCGTTGTCCGCAGCAAGGTGGGTAAGACGTTCGCTTCGCTGGAGAAGGAAGGCGGTGTTTTTGCGACGGAGCCCAGTAAAGTGACCGACCCGGCTTGGGGGCTGTGGGAGGACGGAATGAATGCCGCGGCCCTCATCGCCACCACAATTTCGAAGGACTCGCAGTTGTTAGAGAAGCTCACCGCTTCGGAAAGTTGGCACTACAGGCAGGTTAGCCTCGCTCGGAGGGTGGAGTTACCCGCACTCGTCAGCAGAGCAAGGGAGGCCTTCAAACGGTTCAGAATCAAAGAAGAACGTATGCTTGACGGCTACAAGATGGTTTTTGGGAATGGTTCTTGGGTGATGTTCAGACTCTCTGGAACAGAGCCAAAGACAAGGGTCTACTCTGAGTCGAGGGATGTTGGGGAATTGGCGCTCTTGATTCAGGAGGGTGTGAGGTGTATCGAAAGCGTTGTTTATAATCAGCACGGGTCTAGTTAGGCACGCTTGTCTGTTGACCACTCGAACGTAGTGACGAGGGCTCTCTCGTTAGGGTTCATGCTGGATGCGTCTGCATTTGACCTCCTGGCCAAGCTGCCTGCAGAGGTTGACCCGAACGAATTGGTTGAGAGGATCATCATCCAGAAGAAGGGCGCGCCATCGGCTGAGCGAAGAATTACGAGTGAGGATTTGGAATCATTCCTTCCGCCTGACCTGGTCACGCATGAGAATGAGATGGAATCGGCACAACTGGACTTGGAGTCCAGCCTAGAAGTCATGACTGATCCAACACCTCGATTAGCCCCAATCAAGGCGGATGAGGGATACAAGAAACTCTTCCGAGATAGATATGAACACCTTCTTTCGATTTTGCAGAAGCGGCCGGATATGCGAGGGCTGACGACGGTCCAGTCGGCCAAGAGTGTGGTCGCTGGCCAGAGTAGGAAAGTTGCGGGGTTGTTGTCGAATCGGGTCGAGAGGCGAGGGAACATGGAGCTAACTATCGACGATCTAACTGGTACACTTCGGATAATTTGCTCCGAGAGCGTAGCGAAATCGACCCTGCGCCTTCCGTTGGACAGTCTGGTCGTGGTGGAGGTCTCGCGGTCAAAGTCGGGGCAGCTTTTCGCTAGCTCCCCGACTCTTCCGGATATCGCCCACAAGAAGCCGACCACCTCTGCACATGAGGTCTATGCGGTCTTCCTGTCAGACCTGCACGTCGGTAGTCGAATGTTTCTTCACGATGATTTTCAACGGTTCATTCTCTGGCTGAATGGAAAACTGGGGGATCGAGAGATGGTCGGCCGCATACGGTATGTCGTGATCGCTGGAGACCTCGTGGATGGCGTAGGCGTCTATCCTAACCAGGAAGCGCAGCTGAGTGAGAGGGACTTGAGAAAACAGTACCTCCTCGCCATACAGTTGCTGGAGCAGATTCCTAGGCACATCCAAATCGTTGTCTCGCCAGGTAATCACGATGCCGTTAGGCAGGCTCTACCGCAGCCCGCCATTCCGATTGAAGTCGCGGAGGGGCTCTATAGGATGGAGAACGTCAAGGCAGTGGGCAACCCCGCCTCTGTCAAGTTGAACGGCGTCAGTGTCTTGATTTATCATGGCAGGAGCCTAGATGACATTATTGCTACTGTCCCAGAACTCTCTTACAGTAGGCCCGGAGCCGCCATGGAACTGTTGCTCAGGGCGCGTCACCTCGCTCCGACCTACGGGAAGAGGACCGCCCTGGCTCCGGAGCTTCGAGACATGCTTGTTATCGACCCCGTTCCAGACGTGATGCATTGCGGTCACGTGCATGCTTTCGATGTGTCGAACTACAGGGGAACACTCTTAGTTAATTCCGGCACCTGGCAATCGCAAACGAGTTTTCAAGCAAATATGGGTCTTGAACCCACACCCAGCATCATCCCGATAGTGAATCTCTCTAACCTTCACGTGGTCCGAAGGAACTTCGGGAAAGAAGGTCTGTTGGGCGCTTCCTAGAATAGGCCGGCCAGTGCAGGATCCTCTCCGAGTATTTTGTTCAGCGTTTCGGGTTCAAGGAGCAACCTTATTCTCTTTGTTCGCCCACGTCTTCCCTTACTCACTACG
>VBPK01000048.1 GCA_005877225.1 Nitrososphaerota archaeon | reverse complement strand
TCTCGCGTGGAGGGGTGCTTTCTCCAGACCCGCGTCTCTCGACACAGCAGAGACGGCCTCCGCGACCGCCCCGTAGGTTGCCTCCGTCTTGAAGCCAGTTTTCTCGAAGGGCTGTTTCATCACTCTGTAGCCGTTTGAAGCCAGCCTTCCCATCACCTCCGACTGCGACACGCCGGGAACCCTGAGAGCAGAGCTGATTCTCTCCACGCTGTAGCTGAACGGTGGGAAATACTCCAAGCCGAGCAGCGCGTCGAGCGCCTTCGCCCCTCCGCCGAGATTGCTCCTCCGGGAGACGTTCAGGGCAGCACCTACGACTCGAGGGTCGGTCAGAGGCCCTATCCAGAGTGGTCCGGCGGAGAGAGTCCCGGTGCCGCATCCATCGCACCTCACCATCGGCAGACTCGACGAGCCTCTCTCTCCACATTTCTCGCAGGAAGAGATGAATCCCTCCTGCGCGCGGCTCCGGTCTGCCTGGGCC
>VBPK01000047.1 GCA_005877225.1 Nitrososphaerota archaeon | reverse complement strand
CCTCCTGCACACCTCCGGGTAGACTCCGCAGAGGACCGCGGTATCGGTGGAGGTGAGTGAGACGACCCCGCCGTCGGCCGCCGCCCCGAAGGCTCCCTGTATGTACGGGACGGGTGTGCCGAAGGGGTCGATGTCGACGAAGTCGAACTTCGAATCGCGTCCGAACCTGGAGAAGAGGTAGGTGTTGGCTTCGCTCTTGACGAAGTCGCATCGCAGGGAGTTCGCTCTCGCGCTCCTCTCAGCCACCCTGAGCGCAGAAGGGTTGAAGTCGACCATCGTTACATTCATCCGACGCGAGAGTTCGTTCGCCACCCTGACGCCTCTCGCTCCCACTCCCGCGAGAGAGTCGCAAAACGTCCCGCCACCGCTGACCGCCTCGCTGATCGCGACAGTGATGTCTCTGTTTACGCTCGCCGCGGGGTTGAAGAAGAAGGGAGTGGTTGGCGGCTCGCTCCTCGTGAGACTCGCGGCGGGAACGAAGAGGGTCGTCCTTCCCTCGACAATCCTTCGGAGCGAGCTCATGGGTCTGGAAGGCTTTTAGACGCATCTTAAACACTGCTTCACCCTTGGCGAGACGGAGTAACGTCTGGCTCGTGACGGGTCCTCCCGGGATGGGAAAGTCGACACTGTTCTCGAAAGTCATCCTCAACCTACGTTCGAGGGGTATCGTCGTGGGTGGTTGCGTGACCTCCGAGAAGAGGATGAGCGGTCAGAGGGTAGGCTTTCGTATCCGCGACCTCTTGACGGACGACGAAGGGGAGCTCGCGTCTGTCACAGGTAGGCTGGGGCCACGGGTCGGGAGGTACAGGGTAAACCTGAACGACCTCTCCGCTGTGGGGGGGAGGGCACTCGAGAGGGCCGCGAAGGAGGCAGACCTGATAGTCATCGACGAGATCGGGCCGATGGAGTTGACAAGCCCGGACTTTCGGCGGAGCCTTCGTGTCTGCATCACAAGCGGAAAGCCAATTCTAGCGGTCGTTCACGAGAGGATGAACGACCCTCTCATCGAGGAGCTCAAGGGCATGTCCGGTGAGGCGACCGTCGTAGTGGGCCTCGAGATAGTTCAGCTTTCGGTACTTCTTTCCGGAAGGGGTTCGGTTGCGGGCCCGCTCGTAGTCGCCGGTGTTTCGGCGGGGAGAGAAGGCGTGAAGGAACTGATTGATCTCGGAGTCAAAGACTCGAAGCTCCTGACTCCTAGGCAGAGAGGGTTACTCTACCCGGAGATTCTACGCATAACCGCCTACGCCGTACCAGCCTACATCCTGCCCCCAGAGATAGACGAGTACGTGAAGCACGGAAAGAAGTACCGAAAGCTGAACTATCTCGAGGCCACCTACATGGCACGCGTAATCGACCAGCTAGGAGCGAAGAAGGTCATTGTAGACGCTCCCGACACAAATCCGGTGCGCTTCAGGGACGAGCTGTTGGAGCTGACCGAGAGACGGTGCGAGGTTGTCGCTGAACATCACGCCGACATCAGGTACCCCATCGTCTCAGCCGCCTCGATCGTCGCGAAGGTCGAACGCGATAGGGCGGTCGAGAAACTCAAGTCCAGGTACGGCGACTTCGGTTCGGGGTACCCGTGCGACCCCAAAACGATGAAGTTCCTTTCACAGTGGTTCGAGAGGGAGGGTTCTATGCCTGATTTCACGAGGAAGAGCTGGAAGAGCTGGCTGAGAATCCTGCAGCTTAAGCTGTAACCTAGCCTCGAAACCGCGCGAGAATCATAGCGTGGTCCTTCTCGAACGGCTCGAGCCCCACGACCTGAGTGACTTCGAAACCCGCCTCCTCCAGCTTCTTTCTTTCCTCCCGAAAGATTTCTTCCGGTTCTCGAACTACGTCGATGCTCCTCGACTTCACGACGAGCATCAGACTTCCCCCGGTCCTGAGATGAACCCTGCAGTTCTGAATCGCGATTTCCGTCTGGTCCTGCTGTGCGATGTCGCAGTAGACGAGGTCGACCCTCCCAATCGTGCTGTATGCGTCCGGCTCTCTCGCGTCTGCGACGTACGGAATCACATTGCCCCTCACCCTCGCAACCCTCTCGATGAATTCTCTCGCCACCCTCGGGGCGAACTCGACTCCTATCAGGAGACCTCGCTCGCCGATGAGGTCAGACACGTGTGATGGTGTGGTGCCCGTCGAGGTGCCCAGGTAAAGCACCCTTTCCCCCTCCTGAATCACACCATCGGGGAATCCCTTGACCAACGCGGCTGCGAGTTTGCTCCGGTAGGGGTCCCAAGTTCGGTACTCCTCCCCGCCTATCTTCAGAAGCTCCTCATTGTACGCTCGTGTCCCCGGAGCGAGACTCCTCGTCGCCAGCCTCACCCTTCCCGCCTCCTCCCCCCTCCAGAGGTTTCTCATCTCATCCGTTTCTTCTGCTTAAAGCTCCTCGGGGGAGGTAGCTCCCTGTTCTTCTGCTTAAAGCTCCTCGGGGGAGGTGGCTCCTTGTACTTCACCTTGATCTGGTCAAGCCTCTCCTCGAGGGTGCTCCTCAGCCCAGCCTCTTCAGTCCCCCTGTAGTAATCAATCCGCGCAGCGATCGCAACCTTGTTGGCGATCGTCCTTGCAATCTTCCCCCTCTGCCACTTTGGAGCGGTGTGAACCTCCTGGTGTTGGAAGAGTATCCCGTGCTTTGGGGGCTTCGCCCCCGTGCGAAGAGACCTGAAGAGCGCCTTCTCGGCTCCGAGAATCTGGATTGTGCTAGCTGGGAGGACTGCAAGCCTGTCCAGCCCCCCGGCCTTTGCCATCAGTCTCGCTCCGATCGTCGGTCCGGCGACCACAACGGTGTTCGGAGCGATCCGTTTCATACCCGACTCCACGTACCCGTTCAACTTCTCCCTCTCACTGCTCAGGCGTATGGCTAGCTCTGCCAGCCCCTTTATCCTCTCGAGGTCCCTGTCTGATAGCTCCCCCCCTTTCGACCTCTCACTCGCGGTCAGAATCGCCTCAACCTTCTTCTCGCTCATTCCCTTGCCATCCAGCCCCTCTCGGTTGAAACCGTCTCTCCTCCCCCTCTCCACGATTAACTTGCAGAGGAAGAGATTGTCCTGTATCATCTGGGTCAGCTCAGGAAAGTGAAGGCCGTACCACTCCGAGACCCGAGTCATCGTGTTGTTGAGAAACTTGTCGAGGTCGTCGAGTCCCTGGATGGCTTGGACGAGATGCAGGTCGGGGCGCGAGGACTCCTCCCTGATCACATCCTCCGCTGCCCCGATCGCCGTCTTTCTGATCATCGCGATTGCCTCCTGCTCATCCAACACAAGTCCGGAGGAGACCATCAGATTCACCTTCTTCTCGTCCAGGGCCTGGACCTCCTCCTCCCCGAGGATGGTTGGCTGCAATCCCGAGTCTCTGAGCGAATCGGCCGCCTCGCGGCTGCGCACCTTCAGACCCGAGATTCCTCTCTCCTTCGCCTTCTCTCCCAACCGCCTGTAAGCTTCACTTCTGCTAAGCTTCTCCTCGTCAGTCGGGAGGGATTGGAGTATCGTGTCGCCGCTAAGAAGAATCAGCCCCGCCTCAGTCTCGTAGATTACGCCGTCGTTCGCCAAGCTCCTTCGAGTATCGCCTCCTCCCAGTCTGCTTAAAGGTTATAGGAAGAAGGACGAGCTCTTAACATGAGCGCCCGTCCACCTCCTAAGGGGTCGGTGCCCTTCAACTCGGAGAGTGCTGATTGCTGATTGCGAACGGACGGATAGACGAGCGAACCGGTGCACGCTGAACAAACTCGTTGTCTCCATTATTGACGAGACGAGGCTCTTCTTTACTTCTCGTTCCAACCCAAACTCCCCCGTCTGAGACTGTCTCCGAGAATTGCCACAAAGGATTAAAGCAGCAGCGAGATGAGATGACCCAAGGAGGTTCGAGAAAACAAGTTGCCGACCCACGGGAGTCAGCAGAGCAGCCTCGTGCTGTCTGCCTCCAGTCACCAAGGCGGGGAAATGCGCAACCGCACCCTTTAGTCCGCAGTCAGACTCCAAAACTGGAAGCGAAGCCCAAGGCTAGCGCGGTACCGAAGGTTAGGAACAGGAGAACCTACGAGAAGCGCTTCAACCTAAAGAGGAAGCCAGGGCAGAACTGGATTAGGACGTGACCGAAGAGCTACTCTCGGCTTCAAACAGGGCGCGCTCATTCGTAGTCGAGAGACTGCTCTCGAACCGAATTTCGTCTCGAAGAGAACTTGACCGAGCGAAGGGAGAGGCCTCCCGACTCTTTCCGTTGAACCGTTACCTCTCGAACGCAGAGATTCTGGCAGCGCTCCCCCCGGACAGAAGGAAGACCTTCGGAGATCTCCTGAGGGTTCATCCGAGGAGGAGCGCCTCCGGGATCGTCGTCGTAACCGCATTCTCCGCCCCATTTGCCTGCCCTCACGGCACCTGCACCTTCTGCCCAGGGGGACCCAGAGAAGGAACGCCGCAGAGTTACGTGCGAGAAAGTCCCGGGATGAAGGCCGCCCTCCTATCGGATTTCGACCCGCGCGGCCAGGTGAGCACATCCCTTGAGAAGTATGCGAGCAATGGCCATGACATCAGCAAAGTTGAGGCGATCATCGAGGGCGGGACGTTCATCGCCGTCCCCCTCGATTATCAGCTCGCGTTCGTCCGGGGTGTCTTCGATGGGTTGAATGGCTCAGACTCGACATCGCTCGGAGAGGCGCAGGGCAGGAATGAGGTGGCGAAGAGCAGATGCGTCGGGCTCACCCTGGAATCGAAGCCTGACTGGTGCGAGCCCGAGCAGATCGACACGATGCTCGTCTACGGCGTGACGCGGCTAGAGATAGGCGTCCAGTCCCTGAGGGATGAGGTGCTCGCACAGAGCAATAGGGGCCACACAGCGGATGATTCCATCAGAGCCTTCAGAGCCGCGCGCGACGCGGGGCTGAAGGTCACCGCCCACATGATGCCTGGCCTCCCGGGCGCAGACCCCCAGAGCGACCTTGAGGACTTGGAGAGGCTCTTCAGCGACGAAGCACTCAGGCCCGACATGATGAAGGTCTATCCCACCCTCGTTGTCGGCGGCACCTCCCTCGCGAGGCAGTTTGAGGCGGGAAGGTACACCCCCTACGACCTCGAAACGACGGTCGAACTGTTGAGCGAGATGAAGAGGTTCGTTCCGAGATGGCACAGGATCATGCGGATCCAGCGAGAGATCCCCGCCCATGAGATCCTCGGCGGGGTTAGGAGCGGGAATCTCCGCGAACTGGTCCGGGGAGGAGGTCTTCTGCTCCTACGAGTACGGGAGGAGTGGAAGGGTAGCCGCCTTCGTGAGGATGAGGCATCCCTCCCCCGCGGCTCACAGAGCGGAGATGGAATCTTCTTGCATCGTGAGGGAATTGAAGGTCTACGGTAGAGTCGTTCCTCTGGGAAGCAGAAGCGACAAGGCGTGGCAACACAGAGGGTTGGGGAGGTCGTTGATCGCAGAGGTAGAGAAGGTCGCCGGCGAGGAGTTAGGTGCGAAGAGGATGGTCGTGACGAGCGCGGTGGGGACGAGGAATTATTACAGAGCTCTGGGTTACGAGAGACTCGGCCCATACATGGCGAAGGCGCTGAGATAGCTCAACTCTTATCAGCCACGGCGCGTGAAAATGCCCGATGAAGATCCTGGACTGCGACTTCCCGGAGCAGCTGCTCTACGACGTAGAAAACAACGTCTGGGCGGAGCTGGAGGGGGAGACGGCGCGGGTCGGCGTCAACGCCATGCTCGGCTGGCTCTCCGGCGGGATTACCTCCGTCACCTTCAAAGAGAGAGGGGAGTCGGTCTCGAGGGGAAGAAGCCTGGGAGCGATCGAGGGGCCCAGACATTTTGACGTTGTGAGGTCCCCACTAACCGGGGAGATCCTGGAGTACAACGGGGCCGTCAAGGAGAGGCCGATGCTCCTCAACCGTGACCCTTACAGGGCTGGTTGGTTCGCGAAGGTCAGACCGTTGCGGCTGCTCGAGGAAGCCAAGTTCTTGAAGGACGTGTCGAGCGCGAAGGAGGAGCTCGAGCGCAGACTGAAAGAAATGAGGATTCATTGTTTCGCGGAGTTTCCCGACCTTGAAATGTTCGAGATCGGAGTCGAATGCTCCGCGGTCCTAGTCAGGCTCAACGAGCTCATCGCGGGTGCTCAGATCGGTGCCGTCGTCCACGTCGTCTCAGATGACCCAACCGCGGAGATCGAGATGGCTCGTTGGTCCGATGAGACTGGGAACGAAGTGCTCGAATCGCGGTTCGATAACAGCGTCTACCACTTCATCGTGAAAAAGAAGGGATGAGGACTACTTTTCTATCGGGAACTTTACCGAGTTCCCCCACTCCGTCCATGAACCGTCGTAGTTCCGCACGTTCGGATACCCAAGAAGGTACTTGAGGGCGAACCACGTGTGAGAAGACCTTTCTCCGATTCTGCAGTAAGTTATAATCTCCTTCTCCGGAACGATCCCCTTCGCGCGGTAGAGTTGCTCCAAATCCTGCCTCTTCTTGAAGGTCCCGTCGGCATCGTTCACCGCCTGCGCCCATGGGATGTTGACCGCCCCAGGGATGTGTCCGCCTCTCTGCGCGTGCTCGGTCGGGTACTCGGGAGGAGCCAGAATCTCGCCGGTGAATTCCTTCACTGGCTTGTCTTCGAGCAGCCACTTCTTCCTCCCTCCATTCATCAACTTGACCTTCTCGACTCCGTAGTACTTCAAGTCCCAGAAGGCGTAGGCCGCGAACCAGTTGTTGAAATCACCGTAGAGAACGAGCGTCGTGTCGTTCGAGACCCCGTTCTTGCCGAAGAGCTCTTCCAGTTGCGCCTTTGAGAGAATGTCTCGGGTCAGTGGGTCGTTCAAGTCCTTCTTCCAATCGAAGAGCACGGCGCCGGGCACGTGCCCGTTGCTGTAGTTAGCCACCGGGTCGTAATCAACTTCTGCGACTCGGACGGTCGAGTCGCTCATGTGATGCGAAACCCAGTCCGTATCGACGAGAGTTTCAGGATGCGAATAGTCTTTTTCGAGAACCTGCATGTATAACATATGTTATGGAGCGTTATTTAACCTTGCTCTGAACCCTTCCCGAGGCATGGATGGCAACTGAATCTCGTCCCTCCCTCACTCCCCAATGGGTGAGCGATCCTTCGCGGGGGATGATACCGTGATTGTTAGAAGGAGAGAAGACGACATAGCGGGTATTCTCCCAATCCCTAGAACTGTCAATCGCATCTTCTCGAGTTGCTAAACCACTTTCCTATCGATAATCCCTTTCTTTCTCCCCTGCCTCTCTGCCCACCTGTACGCCCAGAGGCTCACGCCGAGGAAGAGCAGACCACCTAGGAGAGAGTATCCTACATAGTAGGAGTAGGCCGATACCGAGCCATAGACCACCGCCTCGCGCGCTGCCCGGATGAACTGGGTGAAGGGAAGCACATTCCCGAACGCGGAGAGCGGCCAGGGTAGAACGGAGACAGGGAAGAGCGCCTCGGAGAAGACCATCAGCAGACCCGCGACGTACGTGGGGAGCGCCCACTCGAATTTGCTCGCGAAGATGGTGTAGGCCGCGAGCAGAATCCCCAGTCCGAGTGTGGCCGGGACGTTCGCGAGGAGCGCACCTAGCAGAAGGCTCATCGAGAGCGGTGTCACGATGAAGGGGATCGAGCTCTTGAAGATGGCTGCGGCTACGTAATAGGCGAATGCGAGGGAGATGAGGGAAGTCAGGGCCGATGTCACAAAGGAGGCGAGGCATCTTCCGACCAGGAAGGGTGTCGACGACTTCGGCGAGATGAAGACCTGCGGGAATACGTACGACCACTTCCCCTCCGAGATGGCCTGGCTTGGAACCCACGAATACCCGGCGACGTGGGTGTAAAGCGCAGCTCCCACGATAATGTACGAAACGTGAGACGGGTCGAACGACCCCGCGGCGGAAGAGCCCAGCCAGTAGACTATCGAGGCGCTCAGGACGCTGGCAACCGGCGCGATCGTCTTCATCAAAAACCCCGTGAGCGGGTTCGTCCACCCGAAGTCTCTGTACCAGCCGATTCGGATGGACGCCAGCACTGTCTTGACGGAGCTCATCTCAGCCTCACCGAGATTGTCCCTTCTCGCCTCCCCTTCTCCTCCAGAAGCTTCATCGTCTTCGACGAGAGGAGAAGGAGGGCTCCACCCATTATCGAGAGCACGATGAGGTGGAGGTAGATGCTCGATAGCCCTTGAGAGAAGAAGAGAGCTCTCCTCAGCGCGTCCATCCCTATCGTCAGGGGTATCAGAGATGCGAAGACCTGCACGGAGAAGGGAAATGGGGAGAAGTTTCCTATCGAGGGGAAGTAGACGCCCGAGATTAGGGAGACGGGCTCGTGCAGCGCCTCGTTGATCGACTCGGCCTCCCGCCCGTACGCCAGATAGAGGGAAGAGAGCATCATGCCCATCGCGTAGAGCGAAGCCAGCGTGAGGGCAAGGGTCAGCACCACCGCCAGCCACGAGGGGCTGAGGGGGGGAGCGAAGAAAAGCCAGCCCGCGACTGCCACCAGGACAGCTGAAGGAGCCGTGTTGACGACCCCACCGAGAGACATTCCAATGAGTATCGCCGTCATGGGTGCTGGCGAAGTGAGATAGATCTCGAAGAGTCCCACCTGTTTGTCCCAGTAGAACTGACTGGCCATGGACCAGAGGACGTTTCCCCAGAACGAGATCATGATCCCTCCCAGGATCGCGAAGCCGACGAAGCTCCTCAGACCGGTACTCGCGTAGAGCAGTCCCAGCCCCACCGAGGAGAAGAAGGGGAAGCCTATGTTGACGGCTATCCACAGAGGTTCGTTGAAGACGCTCATCACTCTCACCCACATCCTGGCGTAGAGTGCCCTGAGCCAGAGTCTACTCTCCAACTTCGTGCTCCCTCTCGACGAAGCCTCTCCCTACAAGCGAGACGAAGACCTCCTCCAGAGTCGTCTGCTGCCTCCACGAGGAGACGAGTCTCATCCCGGAGGCCGCGACACCTGCAAGTGCCCTCCTCACGCACTCCTCGCTTTCAACCACAACCTGTACTCTCGCCAGCCCCCTTTCTTCGTCAACGGATGTGGTGAACCCTTTCACGCCTTCGACCGCACCGAGAAAGGCGAGGTTCACGGGGAGGGGCGAGACCTCCATCACGAGGGCGGGAGCCCCGAGAGACCTCTTGAGATTTGTCGGCGTGTCCGAGGTGAGTATCCTCCCCCTGTCGATTATCGCCACGCGGTTGCAGATCGCGTCTACCTCTGCCATGTTGTGGGTCGCGAGGAAGATCGTCCGCCCGTTCTCCCTAGCCTCCTTGATGAGGAACTCCCTTATGCTCATTGCGGTCATGACGTCCAGTCCTATCGTCGGCTCGTCGAGGAAGACTATCTTCGGGTCGTTGATGAAGGCTCTCGCTATCGTGACTCTCTGCCTGTACCCCGTCGAGAGCATGTAGAACTTGCGGTCGAGATAATCATCGAGGCCCAGAAGCTGGGAAAGCGCCTTGATCCGAGCCTTCGCGACCTCCGACGGAAGGCCGTAGAGCTGTGAGAAGAACCAAAGGTTTCCCCTCGCCGAAATGTAGTCGTAACCCGCTCGCTCCGCCCCGCTGGCCATGTTTATCACCGCCCTCACCTTCTCGGGCTCGCTCGCGACGTCGAACCCCATCACCCTCGCGACACCGCTCGTCGGTAAGAGAAGAGTCGAGAGTATTCTGATGAGGGTGGTCTTCCCCGCTCCGTTCGGGCCGAGGACTCCGAATATCTCGCCCTCCCTCACCTTCAGGCTCACACCGTTGAGAGCGACGACCTTTCTTTCCTTTGAATCAAACTCTCTCCTGAGGTTCTGCACCTCCACTCTTACCTCGGGTTCGTGACTTAGCATTGCTCGCGTTGCCTTCGCTGCGATATTGACTCCTCAATTAACCCTTCGAGCTGTGTTGGGCCAAAAGAATCGCAGAAGCATTTTAAGCGCTAGGCTCTTCGAGGCCTCGGCATATGGCCGATTTCGACGGTTACAGAGGCAACTCTCTCGAATTTCTCATGCGGTCAGAAGCCGGCGTCGGCGACATGGTTGAAGTTGGCACGGAGTGGGGGGTGATCACAGGCACTGTTGTACCCAGGTATCAGTATGACGATGACCGTCACATCGTGCTAAAGCTTCCGAGCGGCTACAACGTGGGCCTCAGCATCGATAGGCTGAAAGGGCTGACACGAAAATCTTCAGGAGAGAAGCCCGCCTTCGCTCCACCCCCTCCTCCCCCCTCCCCGAAGGAGGATCTGCCGCGAGTCGCGATATTGGGGACGGGTGGGACGATAGCCAGCAGAGTCGACTATCGTACGGGTGCGGTCCACCCCGCGATCTCATCCGAGGAGCTCTACGCGCTCATCCCGGAGCTCTCCGAGGTCGCGAGAATCGAGCCAGAGATAATCTTCTCAGTCTACAGCGAGAACATCGAGCCCGAGAACTGGTCGAGAATCGCTGAGCGCGTCTCCGAGGCTGTCGCGGGAGGCATAGACGGTGTCGTGATCACGCATGGAACCGACACCCTCGGGTACACGGCTGCCGCCCTCACCTTCGCACTTCAGGGTGTCCCGATTCCCGTCATTCTCACCGCGGCCCAGCGGTCGTCTGACCGACCATCCTCCGACGCGGTGCTCAACCTGGTTGGCGCGGTCTCCGTCGCAGGTTACGCGAGTTTTTCCGGGGTCTATGTGGCCATGCACGACAGCGAGAGCGACGGGAGGGTGGCCCTGCACCTCGGAACCCGGGTGAGGAAGAATCACACGAGCGCGAGAGACGCCTTCAAGTCGGTCGGAGTTTCTCCGGCAGCCCTCTGGAGCAGAGAGGGCCTCGAAATCCATCTGGAAGGGCTGCCTCAGAGAAGAAAGGCCGCGAAGTTTTCCTCGAAGCCGAGGTTCGAGGCGAAGGTCGCCCTCCTGAAGTTCTTCCCCTCGATGCCACTCACCCTCCTCGAGGCTCTCGCGAACGGGGGTACGCGTGGGGTGGTGATTGAGGGGACCGGACTGGGGCATGTGAACTCTAAGAACATCCCCTTCATCAGGAGGTTCGCTGAGCACGGCGGACTCGTCTGCATGGCGTCGCAGTGCATCAACGGTCGGGTGAACATGAACGTCTACGACACGGGGCGCGACCTTCTCTCTGCCGGGGTCATCCCTCTTGAGGACATGCTTGCTGAGACTGCACTGGCCAAGGCGATGTGGGTGCTCGCGAACTCGAATTCGATCGAGGAGGCTCGGTCGATGATGCGAGCCAGCCTGTGCGGCGAAATCACTGAGCGGACGCTCAGGTGATTCGGTGGCAGCTTCTTCTTCGATCGACCCGAAAGCGGTCGGCTTGAAGGTCGGGATAGAGGTCCACCAGCAGCTCGCGACCAAGAAGAAGCTCTTCTGCTCCTGCCCCATCGTGAAGTCGGAAACGCTACCCCTCCAGTTCGAGCGGAGGCTTAGGCCGACGCAGAGCGAGCTGGGGCACATCGACCCTGCGGCTGTCTTCGAGTTTGCCAAGGGGAGGTCAAACGTCTACCGTTGGAACCCGGAGTCCTCATGCCTGGTCGAAGCGGACGAGGAGCCCCCCCACAAGATGAATGAAGAGGCGATAGACACTTCGATACTGATTGCCCAGCTACTCCACTCCAACTTGGTCGACGAAATTCATGTGATGAGGAAGATAGTCATTGACGGTTCTAACACCTCAGGGTTCCAGCGCACAGCAGTCATCGCTCTCGGGGGGGAGCTATCGGTGGAGGGGGAGGAGGTGGGTGTGCAGACCGTCACGCTGGAGGAGGACGCCGCGCGGATTCTCGGTGAGGACGCACATTCGAGATTCTTCGCGTTGGACAGACTCGGCGTTAGTCTCGTCGAGATCTCGCTCGACCCCATCATGGGGACCCCGGAGCAGGTGGAGAAGGCAGCCCTGTACCTGGGAAGGGCGCTGAGGTCCACCGGGAGAGTCGCGCGAGGGCTCGGGACGATCAGGCAGGACCTGAACATCTCCACGACGGGGGGAAGTGTAGTGGAGGTGAAGGGGGTGCAGAAGCTCAACCTCCTGGCCAAGGTCATCGTCTATGAGCTCACGCGGCAGGTTGGGTTGGGGAAGATCGCAGCGGATATCAAGAAGAGGGGCATTCGGCGAGTGAGGTGCACGACGAAAGACGTCACAGACCTATTCAGGTCCGCCACCTCGAAGGTCCTCGTCAAGTCGGTAAAGTCGGGCGAGAGAGTCGTCTGCGTCTCGGCGGAGGGTCTCGCGGGGCTTCTCGGTTACGAGCCCTACCAGGGAATTCGGCTCGGAAAGGAGCTAGCCGAGATTGCAAGAGCAAACTCACTGGGAGGTGTGATACACTCGGACGAGTTTGGGCGGCAGGGAGTTTCCAAGGAGGAAGCGGAAGAATTGGAGAAGGCAATGGGGGCGGGGAAGGGTTCGGCGTTCGTCCTGGTCGCAGGGGACGAGTCAAAGGCGAACGGGACTGCGGCGCTTCTGGAAGTGCGACTGGGGCAGGCCCTCGGGGGCGTCCCGGCGGAGACCAGGGCGGCAACGGAGGAGGGTGAGACGCGTTACATGCGGCCGCGGCCGGGTCCGGCGAGAATGTATCCCGAGACCGACGTTCCAGAAATCGTCGTCTCACCGAGGAGGAAGGAGCGCCTCTTTGAAGATGTGCCAGTCCCGTGGGGTGAGAAGGTCAAGGAATACGAGAAGAAGTATTCCCTCAGTCCCGAGCTCGCCCTCCAAGTTTACGACTCGGAGTTCGCCCACACATTCGAGAGGCTTGCCCAGGGTACTCGCTTGACTCCGTCGGTAATCGCTACCCTTCTCGTCGAGATCCCTGTCAGGCTCACCCGGGAGGGGATAAAGGAAGAGAAGATTGGTGAGGAAGTGCTCGTTGAGCTGGTCCACGCGATCGATGAGGGCAGGGTCGCGAAGGAGGCCGCCCCCGACCTCTTGAGAGTAGTGGGGGAGGGAAAGGCCGTCAACGTGGAGGAGGCAGCGAAATTTCTGAAATTGAAACGCCTCGGCCAGGCCGAGCTCGGCAGGATAATCGACGAAGTTGTGAGGAAGAACCGGTCGATGATCCTCTCGAAAGGGGAGGATGCGTTCTCCCCCCTGATGGGAGAGGTCATGAAGGAGGTGCGGGGGCGTGTCGACGGCCAGCTTGTCGGCGAAGCTCTGCGCCTGCGCCTGAGGAAGCGGGGGAAGGGCAAGGGATGAGCAGAATCTTCGATAGGTTCACCGAATCACTCAAGAAGAAATTCGTCTCCGAGGACGAACTGATCACGTCGTTCCTAAACAGGGTGGCGCTCACCCCCGAGGAAAACTCAGCACTCAGAGGCGCGCAGGGTTACTCCAACAAGAGGGAGGAAGAGCTCAGGGTTCTCCTTCGTAAGATGTACAGCGCGATGAGAGACGCGGAGATCACGACAGAGGAAGTTCTGAGGAGTTACCCATTCCCAGTCAGGGCCATCCTACTCATGAGATACCTCGAGAAGCAGGGGGAGGAGAGGTCGACGATGCTGGTGGAGAGGATCAACGAGATAGGCTTCAAGCTGATTCAGAACGACGTCTGGGTTCTGCCGCCCGCGAGGACCCCGCAGACTCTCGAGTCGGAGCAGGAGCTGAAGCTGTGGGTCTACGAGAATTTGGTGAAGAAGGTGGACAGAGAGCTGCAGTTCGTCATGCCTTTCGTCACGGTTATCGATTTGAAGAAGACGGTGGCCGAGAGGAGGCGCATTCGAAAGAAATACGCCAGCAACACCATCTTCAACGTTATGGAGGTTGACCAGATGGTCCCCCCGAGTTTCGTCTATACGTTCCTGAAGGGGAGGGGCTTGGGCATCGAGCGGGTAGTCAGGTCGGGGGACCTCGTCTTACTCTCGAGCTCATTCTCGGACGACCTCCTATCTTCGAAGCTTGAAGATAACAAGCGCGAAGTCGTCGAAA
>VBPK01000046.1:14360-21392 GCA_005877225.1 Nitrososphaerota archaeon | reverse complement strand
GACGATTTCGAGAGAGCCGCCGAAACCGCCCGCACGAATTTGGGGGAACCTCATCCGGAAAAATGTAACGCTTTGCGTCTCATCCGTTCCGATACTTCGGAGGAAGCGAAAGGCACGTTATCAGTCATTTGCGAACAGACTTTTAATCGCCGTTCATGAAGCGCAACTCGTTGTTCTCGCTCAAGGATTGTGACATCATGCTCGAGCCGCAAGCGGGGATGCAGGTCGGGGAGATCCTCGAGTGGGCGGAATACGCCGAGAAAGCGGATTCGGGTACATCCTCCGGTCAGATTACTTGATGCCTACCGGCGTTTTAAGAGAAGAAGATCGTCCCTCTCCTGAGTGCTGGGTAACCCTGGGCGCCGTGGCAGCGTCCACCAGGAGGGTCGCGTTCGGGCCCCTCGTCACGCCAGTAGGGTTCAGGAACCCAGCGCTTCTGGCCAGGATGGCCTGCACACTCCACTCATTCTCCGACGGTAGGCTCGTTCTAGGATTCGGAGCCGGGTGGTTCCGGGACGAGTATCTGGCGAATGGCTACGAGTTCCCTCCTTTCCGGGATCGCTTTGAACAACTCCTCGAGGCGCTGAAGATCGTGCGACCCCTTACCGAGGGGAGGAGGGCTGACTTTCAGGGGAAGTAATTCGCTGCCCACACCGACTGCCCGCCGGGACCGAAAGGGAAGGATTCTCAACACACAGAACAAGGCTATGATGAACCTCCTGACGCGAACGCTGAAGGAAAAATTCTAACGATGAGTTACTTCGCGGGCCCCCAGCACTTCAACCACGCGAGGTAGGCTACCCAGGTCGCCTATGATGAAGTCCGGCACGACCCCCGGATTCGTGCGTGTCTTTACCCCATGTCTGTCCCGCGGCGTCTTCAGCTCGTCTGGGGCCCCCTCGGCATAGAGGACGGAGACGATGCCGGCGGTCCTCGCTCCCACGACGTCGTAGAGGAGAGAGTCTCCGACGAAGATCACCTGATCTCGCCTTAGCCGAAGTCTTGAGAGGCAGATCCGAAAGATCTTGGGATTCGGCTTTCTGACGCCGACCTCCTCGGAGGCAATCACGACCTCGAAGTACTGTCCCATCCCGAAACTCCCAAGCATCTCTCGTAGTGACTTCCCGCTGTGGTGGTTGGAGACGACCGCCATCCGCAGGCCCATCGACCTCAGTTTCCTCAGGGCGAATCGGACCCTCCTTGAGGGCGTCTGCGCCTTCGCGGTCACCGCCCAGAAGACATCGTTCGTCTCCGACGCCAGCCTCGACTTTTCCCGCCTCGACAACGAGGGGAATAGCTCACCGATCAGTTCTCCATACTTCAGGATGTCGGGGATGTCCCTATCCTCTGCCGCCTCCATCTCCGCATACCTCATGAAAACTTTCTTGTTCACTGTGGCGTAATCCTCGAATCTCTGCTTGAGTCTCCTCTTCGTGAGGAAGATGTATGTCGCCTTGATGCCCTCCCTCCTTATCTCAGGCCACGACTTCTTCGGCTGAACCAGAGTTCCACCGAAATCGAACAAGACAGCTTGGATCACAGAGCTCGCCAAGCGGGTGTGTCTCTGAATTACTATACGAATGTTTGTTGTGGCTGGTTACCCGGGAGGTCCCAAGTCCTCGCCCGACCCACTTCAGTCCGACAACAGTTATCTTCACGCAAGCCCAAAGGAGGACGATGCAGGCAGGCTCCTGCGAGGAAGTTAGCAAGCAGTTGGAGCAGGTGTGGAGGTTACGAGAGACTCTTCACACCCCTGAAGAGCAACTGGTCATGGACCCAAAGATCGATGGGTTGATCGATAAGCTCAAGACGACCTGCGGTCCCGCCTACGACGAAACCTTCCAGGCGTTGCTCGTGCGACTCGGGACTCAGTCAGTCGAGCATCCAACTCCAAGTGGAATCTGATTCACCTGAACATCTCGTTGAATTGAGGCTGCCCAAGTTCCCGACTCTGACACCGAGTGAAGGGTTGCCCTTTTTCGGTGAATGAAGAAAAAGTAGGAAGGGTGGCAGCCCGAGGAGCTCCTACTTGTGAAGCTCGATGTTGCCGCCGCCCAGAGTGCCACCTTGATGGTAGTAGAAGTTGGGGCCCGTCAGTGTTATGCTGAAGTAATCGTTGCCCTTTCCAGGTTCTCCGTTGTCTGTCACCGTGACCGTGAAGGAATATCCGGAGACGCCGTTTACTTCCGCCTGCCCCGAGAAGGTTCTCGTGGTTCCCGTACTACCGTTAGGGTTGTAGTACCTGTCGATGCTCGTCGCCTTTGCTTTCATTCCCGTTCCGTGGTCGATGTAGGTGAGCTGACCGCTAACAGTTGTCTTACCTGGCTTGTAGCCTGCGTTGAATCCAAAGTTTGCATGGGCGCCATTCACGATTATGAAGCCTCCACCAGTCATGAAGTCTACCGGCTGTGAAGTTGTGGTCTGCGTCTGTGAAGCTGTAGTTGTAGTTGTGACTGTAGTTGTAACTGTAACTGTAGCTGTAGCTGTTGTAGCTGTAGTTGTCACGCATGTTACGTCACTAGAAGCGCTAGAGATGATTATTCGAATGCCATCGATAGTCGTAAGGTCGATAGCATTTACAGTTATCGAGTTTGTTCCTCCACTAGATGAACTTGTCTGTTCGTTGATTACAAGAGTCAGAACTCCTGGAATGATGACTGTCTGATTGGGCGTACCAGCGACAACGATAGTCTGACTGCCAACCTTTAGGTTTACTAACTCGCTACTACCAGAGACTCTATTGCATGTAGCAGTAGTGTCAGCCCTGATGAAGTCAGCAGTTATTTGATTGGGATTTCCCGGGAGTAATACGATGTTTGCGACAGATGCTTCGCTTTGAGCTGTCGAGTGAAATCCTGTTGTAAATGCAGATAAGACTTCTGCTTGAGCTAATGGTGTATTCGCTTGAAGTAAAGATGCGTCTAGCTCTCCTCCCTGAGAAGGCAGAGAGCCTGTGTCTGCTAACGTCACTGTGCCTACGATTGGCGCCGTAGCTTGGAGTACGAAAGCTCTTCCGCTGAATGACGTTACCGTAGTCGTTGTTATTGGTGTTGTGTCAGCATGTGTCAATATTGCTCCAGCGAACGCTAGTATCACGAATGTTGCTAATGCGATTGCTAGAATGGATGTCTTTCGAATCTGAGGTGTCAGTCTTTTAGGAACTGAATTATGCATATGTATTCAGGAAATTGTTTATAGGAAATCTCTATAAGGACAATTGACTGTTCTATCACTTAGTGGCTTTTGTTATGGTACTTTGTTCCAGGGCTGACCTGAAATGAGCACTTCGAGGGGGGAGGCCCTTGAGAAGCGCTTCAGGTCGTTCAGAGAAGATGTATCAAAATTCTCCAATCAGGCAATCTCGGTATACGAATGTTTGCACCGCCCGGTTGACGGAGACGGAAAAGGTACGGAGGTTTGATTTTGGAGGGAATTGCGAAGGAGCTTAAACCCACCGTCGAACTTTCGCCTTATAGCGAAGGTATTCCTCGCCGAATCTCTTCTCCAGGTATCTCTCCTCCCGCGGAACGATCACGCGGTCCACAACTGCAATGGCAACTAGCAGCGGCAAGAATGTCACCAGCGAGTTGAACGCGATCCCAAGCCCGGCGTAGATAGTCGAGAATGAGATGTAAATCGGGTTCCGGGTATAGCGGTAGGGTCCCGCCGAGACAATCGCCCTGACCGGGCGGAAATCGGGCGGTGTCTTTGCTCTCGCAAACTCTCGAAAGGATACGAGCGAAAGGTAGACTCCGGCCAGGGCAATCACAATCCCGGTCGGCAGTGCAGCGCCACCAGGGAGCAGAGGAATCGGGATGAAGTATCCTGTGACGGAGCCGATGACGAAGAGTCCGAGGAAGATTAGCGGCGGTGGAAGGGGAACGTCGATTCCATTCTCGCTCTCGCCCAATCTCTCAGCCTTCGGTGCCGTTCTGGCTCCTTTTATCCTTGGATTCTCTTCTCGAGTCACCCTTCGGGCGAGCGTGGTTCTTCAATCGCGTCTCCAAGCCTGAGACTAACCGGTAGGGGGGATGCCGAGAGTCGGCGCCGCCTCCAGGTGGGTGATGCGCAATAGTTATCTTCGAAAGAGATAACGGAAGGAAGACGACGATGACAGCAAGATCCTGTGAGGAAACCACTAAGGAGTCGGAGGAGATGTGGAGCCTACGAGCGCCATTGCAGACTCCCGAGCAGCAACTACTCATGGGACCCAAAGATCGACGGGCTGATCGAGAGGCTGAAGAGGGCCTACGGTCCCACCTACGAAGAGATTTTTCAGGCGCTTCTCGCTCGGCTCAAGACTTGAAAATCAGTCGAAGATCAGACCCTAAGAGTAATCTGATTCATCCGAACTTCTGCTTGAATTGAGGCTGCCCGAAAACTCTTGCTCTGACAAGTCGGGAAGGCTTGCCTTCTCGTCGAATGAAGAAAAAGTAGGGAGGGTGGCGGCCTAGAGCTGTTACGCGTGCAGCTTGATGTTGCCGCCGCCCAGATAGTTCTCGGCGTGGTAGTGGAAGCCGCTGGGGTTCGACAGCGTTATGCTGAAGTAGTCCGAGCCTTTTCCCGGTTCGCCGTTATCAGTCGCAGTGACGGAGAATGTGTATCCAGGAGCGCCGTTGATCTCAGCTGGCCCCCCGAAGGTCCTGGTGTTGCCAGACCCGGAGTAGGAAGTCACATCACCTTTCACCTTCATTCCCGCACCGTGGTCGAGGTAGGTGAGTTGACCGCTAGGAGTTGTGCGCCCTGGTTTGAAGCCAGCAACGAAGCCGAAGTTCGCGTGGTAGCCATTTACCACTATGAAGCCTCCACCAGTCATGAAGTTCTTCTGTACGGGGGGCGGGGGTGTCACGCAGGTTATGTCGCTGTGGGCGCTGGAGACGATTACCCGAATTCCGCTGATAGTCGTTAGGTCGAGGGCGTTCACGGTTATCGAGTTCGTTCCTCCGCCGGACGAAACTATCTGCTCGTTGATCACGAGGGTTAGAACTCCTGGGATAGTGAACGACTGGTTTGGCTGACCAGAAACAGTGATGGTCTGACCGGTAACCTGTAGGTTCACCAATTCGCTGCTACCAGAGACCCCACTGCTCGTGGCAACCGCTTCAGAGCGGACGAAGTCGGCGGTTATCTGATTGGATGTTCCCGGGAGCAACGTCACATCAGCAACGGCCGCCTCGCTTTTGGCCGTCTGGTCGAACCCGGTCGTAACGGAGAGGAGGACGTCTGCCTGAGCGTACGTAGTGCTGACCGCGAGCACGGTCGCATCCAGCTCTCCTCCCTGCGAAGGCAAGGGTCCCGTGTCAGCATTGAAAGTGCTGCGATCGATGTCTTCCGATTTTGTGGCGTCAGTCTCTTAGGAACTGTATTATGCATATGTATTCAGGATACTGTTTATAGGAAATCTCTATAAGGACAATTGACTGCTTAATCACTTAGTGTCTTTTTGGTATGGTACTTTGTTCTAGGGGTGACCTTCTCTGAGCAGCCCGAGGGGGGAGGCTCTTGAGAAGCGCTTCAGGTCGTTCAGAGAAGATGTATCGAAATTCTCCAATCAGGCAATTTCGGACTTTCGCATCGCCCGAGACCCATCGCGGTCCGTGAGGCTGAACCTAGGCGTAACTAAGGCAATCTTCGGGAAGTGGGGTATCGAGATTCTGGTAGCACTGTATACGCTCAAGGCCATCAGGTTTGAGGAGCTCCGCAAGACACTGAGGCCAATAAGTTCGAGAGTCCTGTCCCAGAAGCTGAAGTTGCTCGAGAATGGGGGGCTCCTACAGAGGTCGATCTTGAACACACGCCCGCCGAGAGTGCAGTACTCTCTCACAGAGAAAGGCTTGACGGTCGCCACTCTCGGAGAGCCAGTCCTGCTGTATCTCAGGCTGAAAGAAGGGTTAGTGTAACCGAATTCCTGAAGCCGCTAACTAGCCACAGGCTCAGTTTCGCTTGCCAGAGCCGCGAGCTCTTCCCCAAATCCCCACCTTTCAGCTAGAATATCGGCCTCCCTCTCCCTTCTTCGGGACTCCTCCGGCCTCACGTATTCATTGAGCCATGCGTGTGCGAGTTCGTGAGCGATTATGGCCACAACGGAAGGGTCAGAGAGCCGACTAAGCAGACCGGTGTAGAATGTGACTATGTGCCTTCCGAGTCCATCGACCTCCGCCCCCCCAACCTTGTAATCCGCCATCATGAACCTGGTCAACCCCACGAGTCCCTCCAGACTTCCCCTCTTCCTCAGCCTTACCTTCGTAAGTGAGCGGATGGGGGGAGTTCCTGGGGGAATCCTCGAGAGGGCGTGTAAGAGAAGGTTGAGGTACTTCGAATCGCTCAGGTCCAGGTCAGCCTGCGGAAGGAAAGTTAGAGGGTCGTGTCCGAAGAACACGGCGTCGGCCGCTTCCCTGCTTTCTGCCCGTTTCAACGAGAAGGAGGACGCCGTTCATGCTTATAATTCATGTGAAGTAGTTCTCTGTATTAAGGAATCACTTGATACCGACTACGGATCAACCTGCTCTAGACACCCCTCAGTCTCACGCAAGCTTAAATCGACCCGCCGGGCCATTCGCGAACACAGGGAGCCCAAGATTGGGAACCAAGCAACGCCCGGCTCACAGGATTCTTCACGGCAAGACGAAGGGAGGTGAAAGGAGACTCTCCGCAATAATGTTCACCGATGTGGTCGGTTATACATCACTGACGCAGAAGAATGAGGCCCTCGCGCTGAAGCTTCTTCAGGACCACGAAAGGCTGCTTCGGCCTATCTTCCGAAAGCATAATGGGAGAGAGGTCAAGACGATTGGAGACTCCTTCCTCGTCGAGTTCGCGAGCGCCCTAGAGGCCGTGGAGTGCGCCAATGAGGTCCAGAATTCCATGCGTGAATTGAACTCCACCCTCAAACCCGAGGGAAGAATCTTGCTGCGCATCGGTATACACGTCGGAGACGTCGTCCACTCGAGGGGAGACGTCTACGGGGACGCCGTGAATGTCGCCTCGAGACTAGAGTCGCTGGCTGAGCCGGGGTGCATCTGCATCTCTCAA
>VBPK01000046.1:0-14332 GCA_005877225.1 Nitrososphaerota archaeon | reverse complement strand
GCCACGAGCAGCCACCGTGTCGCAATCCTCCCGCTCGTCAACATCAGCCCCGATCCAAACGACGAGTACTTCTCGGATGGGATGACGGAGGAGCTGATTTCCGCGGTCTCCAAGGTCGGCGACCTGAGGGTCATCTCGCGTACCTCCGTGATGAAGTACAAAGGGGCAGGCAAGACGGTTGGAGAAATCGCCCGCGAGCTGAACGTCGGGGCGGTCCTCGAAGGAAGCGTGCGCAAGGCAGGGGCGAGGCTGCGGATCACGATGCAGCTTATCGACGTGAGGAACGATGAGCACCTATGGTCGCAGAGTTACGACCGGAATCTCGACGACGTTTTCGAGATTCAGAGCGACATCGCAAAGCGCGTCGCGGAAGCGCTCGAAGTCCATCTCCTCGCGAAGGACAGGCAGAGAATCGAGAAGAAGGCGACGGAGAGCATCGAGGCGTACACCCTCTACCTCAAGGGTCTTCACTATCGTGGCGAAGGAACTGAAGAAGGACTCAGGAAGGCGATCAGATACTTTGAGGAAGCCCTCCTTAAGGATTCAAGGTTCGCTCTCGCCTACCAGGGAATGGCCGACTGCTACGCACAATTGGCGGAAGACGGCCTTCTTCCACCCAACGAAGGTTTCCCCAAGGCGAAGGTATTCGCGGAGAAGGCTCTCGAGCTGGACGCCACGATGGCAGCGGCCCACGCAACCCTCGGGGCCATCCTCGAGGACTACCACTGGGATTTCTCCTCCGCCGAAAAGGAGTTCGAGCTTGCCCTCGCTCAGAACCCAAACTACGGCCAGGTCTGCCACTCGTACGGTGCTCACCTAGCTTGCGTTGGTAGGCTGGATGAGGCAGTCCGGGAGATAAGGAGAGCTCAGGAACTCAACCCGCTCGCCCTGGAGGTAAACGATTGCGCGGCAGTCATATTCAATTGCGTGAATCAATACGACAAGGCACTGGAGTCCTGCAAGACGATGCTCAGGATAGACCCCAACTACTTCCCGGCTCATCAGCACCTCGCGGAGGTCTACCTCCATAAGGCGCAGTTCGAGGACGCCATAGACGTTCTCAAGATAGCGGTCGAGATCTCCAAGGGCGCGTCCACGGTAATGGGACGGCTCGGTTACGCCTATGCCGTCTCCGGGCGGAGTGGCGAGGCCAGGAAGATCCTCGCCGAACTTCAGGAGGAGTCGAGACAGAGATACGTCTCCCCGGTGGCCTTCGCTCTGGTCCACTGCGGGCTGGGCGAGAAGAATGAGGCGATAAGATGGCTAGAACGAGCCTACGAAGAGAAAGCTGGAGGAATCGCTTCCCTGAAAGTTCGCCCTATCTGGTCGGACCTCCGCTCCGAACCGGGGTTCGTTAAGCTCCTCGCCCAGATGGGCCTGACGAAATAATCCGAGTCCCCTGAGCGGGGCCTTCGAGGGAATCGGGTTTAAATCCGCACCGTCAACACATCCGCCTGTTGGAGCAAGAGAGAAAGTCTACGCAGCGGCTAGCGGAGACGATTGGCTCGATTCCTCTCTTCTCCGGCCTGGATAAGAAGGACAGGGAGAGGATAGCCGGGGCCGGGCGCGAAGTCACGTTCGAGAAGGGTAAAACCATCCTCAGGGAGGGTGAGCCCGGACTCGCGCTCCTATTGATTCTCGAAGGTAAGGTTGAGGTACGGAAGAAGGGGAAACTGCTTTCGACTCTCGGAAATGGTGGGTTCTTCGGGGAGATGACGGTTATCGACGACAAGCCGCGGTCCGCGGACGTGGTGGCTGTCGCCCCGACTACGTGCTTTGGGTTGACATCTTGGGCGTTCGCTGGGCTAGTACGAACTTATCCCGAGATTGCCTTGGCAGTAATGAAAGAATTGGTGAGAAGGCTGAGAGAAGTTCAAGAAACTGCAACCACTTAGGCGGAAGACCCTGAAATACTGCCACAAAACGCGTAAATCCGCCCCCGCAGACCCGAGCGAAGATTCTCGTGTTCGACTACGCTCGGCTCCCCCATGAGTTTCGAAGGAAGTTCCTCCCCGCCCACCTCGCCCCCTCCGACTGGGGGCAGCTCGAGAAGGCTTTCACCTCCCTCGAGAACCGAGAGATACGTTCTCGGAAGGAGCTCGAGGAGTGGCTCGGGGACGAGTCTGAGCTGAGCGCGGCCATCTTCGAAGAGTCTGCAGTCAGGTACGTGAGGATGACGACCCAGACCGGGAACAAGGATTACGAAAAAGAGTACCTGGACTTCGTAGAGAATGTCCAGCCGAAGGCGAAGGAGAGAGAGTTCCTGCTGGACCGCAAGTACGTGGGCTGCAGGTTCAGAAGTGAGTTGAGAAAGGACTACTACTACGTCATCGACAGGAGGAAAGAGAACAACGTATCCCTCTTTCGGAATGAAAACGTGGAGCTGGAGAAGCAAGACGCGAAGCTGGGGCAGCAGTATTACAAAGTCACCGGGGCGATGACGGTCCAGTTTGAGGGGCAGGAGCGAACGATGCAGTACATGCGAAGGTATCTCGAGGAGCCCGACCGGGGCCTGAGGCAGAGGGCCTGGGAGGCGTCAGAGGGGCGACGACTGAGGGACCGAGCGAAGCTCGATCAGGTCTTCGACGACCTCGTGAGGGTGAGGCACAGGATTGCGGTGAACGCGGGCTTCGAGAACTACAGAGACTATGCGTTCAGGAAGAAGGAGCGCTTCGAGTACACCCCAGAGGATGCGTTCCGTTTCCACGACGCGGTGGAGGGGAGTTTCGTCCCCCTCGCGCGGGAGATCTACGAGAAGGCGAAGGAGAGGCTCGGAATCGACACGCTCAGACCCTGGGACGTCTTTGCCGACCCGGAAGGCAAACGACCGCTTCTCCCTTTCAACAGCGCCGAGGACCTCGTCAGGGGATGCATCCAGATACACGAATCGGTATCTCCCGACCTGGCGAACCAGTTCAAGAGGCTCAGGGACCTGAATCTCCTGGACCTCGAAAGCAGGCCGGGGAAGGCGCCGGGCGGATACAACTATGAGCTCTCTGAGGTTCGCCTCCCGTTCATCTTCACCAACGCCGTCGGAAGAGACGACGACGTCTACACTCTACTCCACGAGTCAGGGCATGCCTTCCACACCTTCGCGACCAGAGAAGCAGGGCTGCTCTTTGACTATCGGGGAGAAAGCATCCCGTCTGAGTTCGCCGAGGTGGCCTCGACCGCGATGGAGTTCATCGGGGGCGAGCACCTCTCGGGAGTCTTCTACGATGAGGGGGACGCCACACGCTCGATGAGGTCTCATCTCTCCGACATGGTGAGGCTGATGGGGTGGGTGGCCACGATCGACTCCTTCCAGCAGTGGGTCTACACCCATCCCGACCACTCTAGGGATGAGCGTTCTGAGTTTTGGGTAGGGGTTCAGGAAAGATACGGCGTGGGAGAGAGCTGGGAGGGTTACGAGGAGGCAGGGGAATCGTACTGGCAGCGGCAGCTGCATCTCTTCGAGGTGCCCTTCTATTACATCGAGTACAACATCGCGGCCCTGGGCGCCATCAACCTATGGCTCAGATACAGGAAGGACCCAAAGGATGCGGTAGAGGCGTACAGGGGGTCTTTGTCACTCGGGGGGTCGAAGCCGATTCCGGAGCTCTTCGAGGCAGCCGGGATCCCGTGGGACTTCGGCAAGGGGATGGTTGAGCGGTATGCGAACGAGTTGAGGCGCATTCTTACAAGCCTCGAAGAAGCGAAGGTATCCATGAAGGGTTAATTATTTTCCCTGTTTTCGTGTGGTGATATGCTGGACCTTGCCTCGGTAGCCCGGGCCGTCATCGTCGGCTCGCTCGGTGTGCATCGCGGTGAAAGGGTCTGGGTGCACGGATGGGATCACGCCGTCGACCTGATGTCGCAGCTCGCGATGGAGTGCGGGAGGGCCGGTGCCGAGGTTCTCCTGACCGTCGAGCCCGAAGAACTCTGGCTTCACTCCCTGCTGAGTTCACCTCTTGATTCGCTTGAGAAACTCTCAAGATACCAATCTTCCTTGCTCGAGGAGACCGACGTCTACATCTTCACGCTGGGACCGAGAAGGCCGGTTCCTTGGCAGAGGATTCCACCCGAGAGGAGAAAGGCCGCGAGCATCTGGCTCGACACGCGCTACGACAATAGCGGGTTTGCCGCAGAGTGGTCTGCGGTTGCGAAGAGGAGAGGAGTCAGGATGCTCGGGGTTGAAGCGACACTCGCGACCCCCGAGAGGGCCGAGGATCTGGGGCTCGACTACGAAAGATGGCGGGAGGCCGTGTACAACGGCTGCCTCGAGGACCCGGTCACTATACTGGCACGAGCAAAGAAGCTGTCGGGGCGATTGGCTGGTGACGAAAATGTTCACGTGACGACGCCTCAAGGAACCGCTCTTACCTTTCGACTGGACAGGCGGGCGTTGGACCTCTCTGAGGCTCTCGCCACCAAGGATAAGGCGAATGAGGGGATCATTACTTTCCTCCCCGCCGGCAGCATCGAGGTCACCATCGACGAGGACAGCGCGAACGGTACGCTGGTGTTCGACCAGCCCATCCTCACGCCCGACGGATTGATGGTGAGGCTCAACGCGGAGGTCGACGCGGGGCGCGTCACGAGTTACTCTGTGGCCGGTCCAAGAAAGCCCTTCCGGAAGTACCTCGAGGCCGACGATAATGCCGGTCGGCTCTCCTTCTTCGGGGTCGGGCTGAACAGTAAGATGCGCTTCGGGTTCACTCAAGACGACAAAGTGCTGGGCGGTGTGGTGATGGGCTTTGGGGACAACGAGAACAAGGGTGGAAGGAACAGGGCCAACGGGAAGGGGTGGTGGGGCGCGCTATCAAAAGCGACAGTGAGGATTGGAAACGAGACGGTTATGCGAATCGGTCTACTTGGTGCCTGACGCGATGTCATCGTTTTCTTGCTCAGCGCAGCCGTAGACGTTCGTCGGCTACCGTACTGAGCCTGGTTGTTTAGGAGCCGGGGCTCGCCGCGGGCGTCCTCGTCCAGGACAGATAGCCAACGAGAGGACGACCCACCCGAGGTTTGTAACATTCTTCCATTACCCCTTTATCAAGCCAGCCAAATTTGAACCGAGAAACAGCTTGAGCCGGGAACTCGTCGAGCGCTCGATCTTCTGTGTCTGCGGTAGGATGGCCTACAGCGCCTACGGGACCAGCTTCTGTTCCGAATGCGGCGACGTCGCCCCAATATGCAGGTGCAAACTCGTAGTTCTCTACAACTGACCCCTTGGGTTTCGCTCTGTCCTAGGTCTCGGCTGAGCGCGGCGAGACATCGACCAAGTTTCCTGGCGCTGCCGGCCGAGTGCCCTCCGTACCAGATTAACCAAACGAAGTACAGCATCGCAAGAATCCAGATGAATCAACAGAAAACGTCCCAATCCAACAATTAGACACAATCACCTCAGGGAGTCCTGGCTACCTTTCCGCGGCAACTTGTGTGGAAGAGCATTACGAAGAGTTTGGAACAATCTTCCTTCCCTCTTATCTACACTCAAATGAGATTACGGTTGAAAATCAGGTTGGGTCAGGAGCTCGTGCAGCGTCCTTTCTACTGCGGTTGTGGCAGGCGAGCCTATCTCTTTCTGGGAATCAGATTCTGTATTGAGTGCGGGGAGGCTTCTGCCGCATGCAGGTGCAGTCCCATCATTCGTGGGCGCAGCCACTGATGGGAGCGGAGCATCGAGCGGAGTCCCGGTTCTGACGCCTTGGCACGAGGAGGTTCGGAGGTTGGGGCGGTGCTGCCGGCTCGCACCCAGAAGATTCTCGGAAACTCTTCCCTAGGTTCCGTCTCATCCGAAACGATACCCATATCAGCCGAGAAGACCAGGGTGAGAGGCGGGTGGGTAGTGGAGCAGGAGCTAGGATCCAGCGGAGAGTCAGCGGGGATTACTTTCTCAAATGTACCCTCGCTAGAGCAGGGTAGCGACATCCTCACCCAGGATGCAGTTAAGTTTCTGGCAAGGTTGGTCCGTCGATTCTCCCGAAGACGTGAAGAGCTTCTGCATCGACGAGCTCTGAGGCAGAGAGAAATAGATTCGGGCGTACTGCCAGATTTTCTTCCCGACACTCACTCGATTCGCGAGGGCGGCTGGAGGATTTGGTCGACTCCTCCCGACCTTCAAGACCGAAGAGTCGAGATCACGGGTCCTTCCGGCGACGCCAAGATGATGATCAACGCCTTCAATTCTGGTGCAAGCACATACATGGCCGACTTCGAGGACTCTCAATCCCCCACGTGGCGTCAGATTATCCAGGGGCAAGTGAACCTCAGAGACGCGATCGATGGGGCTATCGAATACGCTAGCCCGGAGGGCAAGAACTACTCCCTCAACGAAAAGGTTGCCGCTCTCATCGTCCGTCCCAGGGGTTGGCATCTACTCGAGAAGCACGTCCTGATCGACGGTGACCCTGTCTCTGCCGCACTCTTCGACTTCGCTATCTTCGTCTTCAACAACTTCGAGAGACTCCTACAGAAGGGGACGGCCCCCTACTTCTATCTTCCAAAGATGGAGAGTCATCTGGAGGCGCGACTCTGGAACGACGTCTTCCGAGTCACCGAGGAGGAGCTCGGCATCCCGCTTGCCACCATAAAGGCGACCGTCCTCATCGAGACGCTCCCCGCCGCGTTCGAGATGGACGAGATTCTCTACGAGCTGAAGGAGCATTCCTCAGGACTGAACTGTGGTCGGTGGGACTACATCTTCTCTTTCATCAAGAAATTCAGTCAATATCCTCGATTCATCCTGCCCGATAGGGGGGCGGTCACGATGGACAGAGCTTTCCTGGCTGCGTACGTGAAGTTGCTGATCAGGACCTGCCACCGTCGAGGTGCTCACGCCATAGGTGGGATGTCTGCCTACATCCCGATAAAGAACGACGAAAAGGCGAACAGCCTCGCCTTTGAAAAGGTGAGGGCGGACAAGGAGAGAGAGGTCTTGCTCGGGCATGACGGCACCTGGGTCGCCCATCCGGGGCTGGTTCAGCTTGCGAGGGAAGTCTTCGACAGCCACATGAAGGGCCCCAATCAGGTTGACAAGACGAACGACGACCTGGAAATCACAAGTTCAGACCTCCTCCGCGTCCCGGAGGGAGCGATAACTGAGTCCGGCATCAGGACCAACCTTAGCGTGGGGATACAGTACATCGATGCTTGGCTCGGAGGGAAGGGTGCGGTTCCCATCCGCAACCTGATGGAAGATACTGCGACAGCTGAAATCTGCAGGGCTCAGCTCTGGCAGTGGACTCGGCACGGCGCCGTGATGAGCGACGGCAGAAGAGTTAGCGCGGAGCTTGTCCGTTCTCTATTGAGTGACGAACTTCGCAGACTCCCTGATGGCGCGGGGGCTTCCAGGCGTGATATTGCCGCGAAGCTCTTCGAGGGTCTGATTCTCTCGGAGAAATTCGAGGAGTTTCTCACGAGTCCCGCCTATGAAGAGCTTCTGCGCGTCGAGAAATTAGGGGAGGGTCGAGGTTGAAGCTAAGTCGAGAGGAGGAAATCGCGAACATAAAGCGAAGCTGGAGGTCCGACCGGTGGAACGGCGTACTTCGGCCATACTCGGCGGAATCCGTCCACGCGCTTCGCGGCTCGGTTAGCAGTCAGGCGGTCGAGATGGTCCAGGCGGGTCTCAAGGCGGTCTACCTCAGCGGATGGCAGGTCGCAGCAGACGCGAACCTAGCGGGTCAGACCTATCCAGACCAGAGCCTGTATCCCTCAAACAGCGTGCCCGTCCTCGCCAAGAGAATTAATCAGGCGCTTCAGAGGGCCGACCAGATTCAACACGCCGAAGGGAGAGGCGAGACAGACTGGCTCGCCCCGATAGTCGCGGACGGGGAGGCGGGGTTCGGAGGTCCCCTGAACGTGGTTGAGTTGACAAAGTCCATGATCGAGGCGGGAGTCGCCGCCGTCCATTACGAGGACCAGCTCTCCTCCGAGAAGAAGTGCGGCCACTTGGGAGGGAAGGTCCTTGTGCCGACCTCGCAGTTCCTCCGCACCCTGGTTGCGGCAAGGCTTGCCACAGACCTGATGGGGGTTCCCACGATTCTTCTGGCGAGGACCGACGCTTGCACCGCCAATCTCATTACGAGCGACGTCGACGGGAGGGATAGAAAGTTCCTCACCGACGAGAGGACGCAGGAGGGCTTCTTCGTGATCGATGGTGGGCTCGAAATGGCAATCGAGAGAGGGCTGGCCTACGCCCCCTACGCCGACATGATATGGTGCGAGACGTCCTCTCCGGACCTCGAAGAGGCCAGGCGGTTCGCGAGCGCGATTCACAGGGTGTATCCGGAAAAGTTACTCGCCTACAACTGCTCCTCGTCCTTCAACTGGGGGAGTCGGCTCGATGAGAAGGGGCTGAGCTCTTTTCAGACGGAGCTGGCGGGAATGGGATACAATTTCCAGTTCATAACACTCGCCGGGTTCCACACGATGAACTACTCCATCTTCGAGCTCGCCCGAGCGTACAGGGCGGAGGGCATGTCCGCCTATGCGCGCCTCCAAAAGGGAGAGTTCGAGAAGGAGAGGGAGGGGTATAAGGCGGTCAAACATCAGTCCTTCGTCGGTGTCCCGTACTTTGACGAGATACAGCGGGTAATAACGGGCGGCGAGTCTTCTACGACTGCGATGAAGGGCTCAACCGAACGGGCCCAATTCGGGGAAAAGGAGACAAAGAGGGTCAAGAAGCCAGAGAAGGGTAACAGACCCAGACAGTTCGTGGTCGAGGAGACGTCTCGTTCCGCTAGTTAGTTACGATCCACGTAGTCGATACGTGTGCTTCTCTCTGCACTCTCAGGCCGTCTCCTTCTGGTTTCCCTTGGAGATGGCCTCCTTTCCCAAGGACCATCCTTCGACCTCAGCTACGGCGTGTCTATTCGTGTCACCCTTATAACTCCCAAGTCGTGCGGTTTTCACCGGTGCCGCTCTTTGACCGACGGCAGGAGTATTCATGGCCGGCCACTAGGCTGGAACGAGTCCAGCTCCTGCCAGAGCAGAAACAATATTCATTGGATGAGATACTCGTCCTCAATCTGGGCTTCAGGGTCGTCGGTGGGGCGAGAGAGGCATTCAATCCCGACGTCTGGACGGTAGCCTGGGAAGACTTCGACAAGACCCTCAGGCTCACGGCCAGGACCGCGATCCTCGCTTCAAGGGGTCCATTCCCGAAGACGCTGACTGAGCCACAGAAGGAGGTGAGGAAGGCGTCCTTCTACTGGAGCAGGGACCCAGACCTCCCATACAGGATATGGCCGCTGATCGTACCGGAGGACGGGGGACCACCGAAGATACCTCTTAACGTCGAGGATGCGAAGACGCAGATGTTCGACTTCGTCAAGCGCTTCGAACTCGCCGGTAGTTCGCTCGGGAGAGGCTCCCACAGAATCGCGGCCTCCGTCGCAGTAAAGTGGGGGCGGCACAGCTACATCGAGAAGGGCCAGGTGGAGGGAAGGTCGAGACCGGTTGTGGTAAGGATTGAGTGAAGGTGACTGGGATGCGGAGGTCCAGTGGGCGGGGAAGATGCTCTTTCTCGGTTCCGACGACAGAGGCCACAATCTAGTCTACGATTCGAGCGAAGACGGAGTCGGGAGGGGGATCGGCCCCATGCGTTCCCTCCTCACTTCCCTCGGTGCCTGCTCCGGGATGGGTGGTCGCCCTGCTCAACAAGAGGAAACAGAAGCTGGGCTCCTCAGGGTCCTCCTGAAAGGGAGCGACCCCAATCTGGATATCCGCGCCCCTACAAGGCGATCGAGGTGAAGTACATCCTCTCGGGGGAGAGCCTGAAGAAGGAGGACGTCGATGAAGCAGTCGAGCAGAGCATGGTGAAGTTCTGCAGTGTGGCCGCAACACTTAGGCCCGGCGTCAGGATAACATACTCCTACGAGCTGCTTCCGGCCTAGCTTACACGGTGAGAACTATCTTGCCGAAGTGCTCGCTCCTCTCCATCCTCTCCTGCGCGGCGTGGGCGTCCTTCAGCGGGTAGACGCTGTCAACCACCTTCTTCAGCTTTCCACCTCTGAAGAGCTCGACCACCTTCAGCAACTCACCCTTGCTCCCCATGTAGCTCCCATGGAGACTCAGCTCCCTACTAAAGACGTACCTCAAGTCTGTGATTCCCTCGGCCCCGGTCGTTGCCCCGCAGGTGACGAGCCTTCCGCCCTTTGCTAGGCTCCTCAAGCTCTTTTCCCACGTCGCTTCGCCAACATGCTCGACCACGACATCTACCCCACGCTTCCCCGTCAGCTTCCTCGCCTCCTCGGCGATGTCCTGCGTCCGGTGGTTTATCGTCTGGTCGGCGCCGAGTTCCTTGGCTTTCACTAGTTTCTCATCCTCACCCGCCGTCGCTATCACGTTCGCGCCGAAGAGCTTCGCGACCTGGATCGCGGCCGAGCCCACCCCAGACCCAGCACCCAGGACGAGGACGCTCTCGCCCGCCTGAACCCGCGCCTTGTTCACGAGCATGTGATACGCGGTGAGGAAGACGAGGGGGAACGAGGCCGCCTCTACAAAGTCCATCTCACTCGGTTTTGCGATCAGGTTCGTCCTCGGAACCTTCACCAGCTCGGCATACCCACCGTCCACCGCGTAACCCACAATTGTGTAGAAACGGCACTGGTTGTCCATCCCGAGGAGGCACTTCTCGCACCTCCCGCAGCTGATACCGGGGTTCACGATCACCTCCGCCCCTTTCTCGAACTCCCTCTCCCCATCAGGAACCCATTCCACCACTCCCGAGATGTCGGAGCCGGAGATATGAGGAAGAGGAATCTTCACGTTGGGGAGCCCGTTTCTGGCCCAGAGGTCGAGGTGATTGAGTGCGCAGGCCCTGACACTCACCAGAACTTCGCCGTTCCCGGGAACGGGGTCGGGGGCATCGTCCTCGTACCGAAGAACCTCGGGTCCTCCATGGCGATGGAACCTCACAGCCTTCATCCGCTACCATCCAGACTCGCGTAGTCTCCACTTGAATAGTTTCACTCTACCCTCCCCGCTCTTTCCTCCACGCAGCACAATTACGATTAAATAGCGTCCCGGGCAAAAATCAAGGCCCGGGCATGACGACCCAGCGGACGGTCTTCAGGGATGAGTCGGTCCTGTTTCCAGAGTACTTACCACACACGATCCCTCACAGGATGGACCAGATCAGGTCGCTGGAGTTTTACTTCCAGAGCGTCGTCGAGAAGTCGCCGCAGGCGAGCCAGAACGTCCTCCTCTACGGCCCGGTCGGCTGTCATAGAAAAGGGCAGCTCGTTTTGATGCTTGACGGGTCACTCAAGCGTGCCGAAGATGTGAGCCGAGGAGACTTGTTGATGGGTCCAGACAGTGCTCCAAGAAAAGTGCTTGAGACAGTACATGGGTTTGGAAAGATGGTCGAGGTCCAGCCGATAAAGGGGAAGCCGTTCGTAGTCTCTGAAGACCATATCCTGACGGTTATACAAACTCGATTGAGTAAACATCCACGAAAGCCGTCTGAAGATACTGAGGGGATAATCAAAGACATCAGAGTAAGCGAGCTACTAAAGCTTCCAAGATGGTATGTTGGTCCCAGAGCACTTTACAAATTGATGCGAACCGGCGTCGATTTCCCTCTGATACCAGTTGGGCCGATTGACGCTTACTTCCTTGGCGTGTATTTAGGAGACGGAGGTAGCGCCAATGGCGGAATCACCATTACTTCGGCAGACGCAGAAATAGCGACTGTCGACTCCTGGAAGGACGGGTGGGCAAGTACTACTAAATCGGTTGGCTCGGGACCTAATAGCATTAGGGCTCTACAAGAAAACATCTGAATCGAAGTTCATCCCACCCCAGTATAAATTTGGATCAAGGACGACGCGTCTAGAAGTTCTAGCTGGATTACTGGATACAGACGGTAGCCTAGACGGAGGATACTATGATTTTCTCACGAAGTCTAAACAGCTCGCTGAAGATGTAGCATTTGTGTCTAGGAGCCTTGGATTCTACGCTTTTGTCCGGGAGAAATCTTCTCATGATCAATTTGGTCATGAAGGATTGTATTATCGGGTCGGAATTTCAGGCGACATTTCCAAAATTCCTACTAGGGTTAGTAGAAAACAGGCACCGACAAGAAGGCAGAAAAAAAGCGTCTTAAGGACGGGCTTCGCACTAAAACCTCTGGGGGAAGAAGAGTACTTCGGTTTCAGAGTCGATTCTGACCAGCGATATCTCTTGGACGATTTCACGGTAACGCACAATTCCGGCAAGACGATGCTGGCGAAGAAGCTCGGGGAGGCGCTCCAGAAGAAGGCGATGCTCTACGGCAACCTCGTCAAGCTTGTTCACGTAAACTGCAGAATAGACAGGACGCTCCAGGCGATTCTTGTCAAGGCGCTGAGCTCACTCGGCTACGCCTACCCCTCGCGCGGCTACTCCTTCGAGGAGCTACTTCACTCCCTCCTCGAGGAGCTGAAGAGGAGCAGGACCCATCTCATCCTAGCCTTCGACGAAGTCGACTCGCTCGTATCCTCCGACCCCTCGACACTCTACACCATAACGAGGCTGAGGGAGATTTCTCAGGGGAGTCAGGTCTTCTCCTCCCTTCTCGTCTCGAAGACTCTCGACTATCTGAAGATGGTCGACCTGAGCACCCTCTCCTCGATACAGTGGAACACAGTCTCGCTCGAACCCTACTCGGGCGAGCAGCTCTACGACATACTGCTGTCGAGGAGCGTCGATGCCTTCAACAGCGGCTGCATAAGCGAGGAGTGCCTCCAGCTCGCCGCAGACATAACCAGCACCTACGGGGATGCGCGCTACGCGCTCGACCTGGTGTACAGGGCGGGGAAGGCCGCGGACCTCTCCGAGTCCCACACGGTGATGCCCGAGCACGTCAGGCAGGCGAAGGCCTCGAAGAGTGACTCGACTCACGTCATGATAGGCGAGGTGGAGAAGAACTACAACTCGCTCTGCGAGGGCATGGGAGTCGCGGCGAACCACCACACGCAGTTGTGGAGCGACGTCAACGAGCTGGCCAGGAAGGGCATCATAGAGACCCAGCTCTCGGGGAAGGGTCTACGTGGCAGGACGACGCTGATCGGTCTCTCGCTCGTCTCGGCCAAGGAGCTGATTGGCGAGCTGGAGAAGGGGATGGTGACCGGTGTTAGAAGTTGAAAAAGTGCTCTCCTCGTACGGGAGGGTGAAGGTGCTCGGGATAATTCTCTCGAGCGGTGAGCTCAACATCTCCGAGATAACGCGGAGGTCCCGCCTCTCCCACTCCTCGGTTGCCAGGCACCTGCAGGCACTGACGATCTCCGGGCTGGTAACGGAGAAGAGGTTCAACAGGATACGCATCTTCAGGGTGGACTACACGAACCCCTTCGTGGCCACACTGAACCGTTTCATCTCTGACTGGAACGAGCTCTCCCATCAGACGGGCCCGCAGAGGTCATTCGCCTAGAATCGAGAGAAAGGTCTTCTGGTAACTGTCATAGATGTCCCTACGCCCGGAATGTTCCCGGCAGAGGCACATCGATGAGACCCTCCGCCTGTCGCAAGCCTCGAAGTAGGGGCAGCCCTCGCATGAGGGGTTCAGGCAGATGAAGCAGCGGACGCTCAGCTCGATCGGCTCGGAGAGGGCGCTGCCGATCGTCCTAACCGCCGACTCGATATCCGTGTCCGAGCTCAGCATGAAACCGCTCTCCCTGTCGTACTTCACGCCCTCCTTCATTAATGCGGAGAAGACCGCGGTCCCCATCCTGGGTAGCTTGAACCAGCCTCCGATCGTGATTTTCATCCCGCTCTCGCCGCCTGCGCCTCTTTGCTAAGAAACTTCTCAAACGGCTCCTCGAGGCTCATGCTCTTGAGCAGCTCAGACCTGAACTTCTTCGACCCGCACATCACGAAGAGGTACGGAAGGTCTTCGACCGCGGCGCCCCGCCTGCTGATGTGCATGCGACGCGCGTAAGCCTCGCTGAACTCCTTGACCTTCTTCGAATCGTTCCAGATCCTGATTTGAAGGTTCCACGGGACCCCATCCTGAGAAAACTGGACGCCCCCTCCGGCCAGAACCTCCCTCAGTTCCGTCGCGAGCAGGGTGTCGAGATACCTCAGCAGCCGCCAGTCTTGTCCCCTCATTATCCTCCCCATCAGGACGTCCGCCCTCGAAAGGACCTCGATTGCCACCCTCCTCCTCTCTGAACCGAGCCTCGACCTGAGCACGCTTGAGAAGAGGTCTCTGACCTTCTCCCGCGGCTGGCCGGGGTAGTTTCGCAGCGCCCGAAACGCCGAATCAAGCCCCGAGGCTTCCAGGAAGGAGTTTATCGCCTGCGCGGCGGTCAGCTCGACGTCCTTCTGAGTGACGGATGAGCGGCTCTGTATTGCGTTGATGGCATAC
>VBPK01000252.1 GCA_005877225.1 Nitrososphaerota archaeon | reverse complement strand
CTTTGACGATAAAAGAAAGGCTGACCTCTCTTCGCGACGCGCGAACCTGGGAAGACAAGATACCATTCCACTACGAGTACACGGCCGGCGTGGCGGGGGAGAGATTCCTTCGCGGGCTCATCGACGGGAAGATTCTGGGAGCGCGTTGCGAGAACTGCCAGCTCACCTACCTCCCTCCGAAGATGTACTGCACCAACTGCTTCAGAGAGATTACGAGCTACAGGGACCTCGGGTTGAAGGGTAGAATCGCCGCCCTTACGGAGGCCTATCTTGACTTCGCCGGAGAGAGGGTCGAAAAACCGTACCTGATCGGCTTCGTTACATTCACGGATGCGAAGGGAGGGATAATTCAGAGGGTCACTGGGAGTAAGCCGAGAATCGGCTCGCGAGTTGTCGCGAGGTTAAAGCCCAGAGAGAGGAGGACCGGGGCGATCACCGACATCCTCTCCTTCGTGGTAGAGCGATAGTGCCCAACCTCAGACCTTCGTCAACCACCCGGAGTAGCGCTTGAGCCTGCCATGTATCGCGCCGTCGTACAGGCGCTGAAGCTTCTTCGCGAGAGGGTATCCGCCATCTCCGATCTGCCTGCCGTCGACCTCCCTGATCGGGTTGACTCCTACCGCCGTCCCGCTGAAAAAGAGTTCGTCAGAGGTAAAGAGCTCCTCCCTCGTGAAGTCGTTCCTGTAGAAGGTAATCTTCAAGTCTCGCGAGAACTGTATGATTGTGTCCCTCGTGATCCCCCTCAGGATCCCTGAACTGGCGGGAGGAGTGCTCAGTATGCCGTCCTTGACTCTGAAGATGTTTTCACCGGGCCCCTCGGCCACCAACCCGATCGCATTCAGCATTATCGCTTCGTCGTACCCCGCAGAGATGGCCTCCATCTTTGCGAGGGCCGAGTTCGCGTAGTTGGCGGAGCACTTCGCCTGAGGCGGGAGAGACCGGGAGTCGATCCTCGCCCAGCTGGAGACCATGCACCTCACTCCCTTCGACAGTGCCTCCTCGCCGAGGTAAGGTCCCCACTCCCACAATGGGATCGCGACGCTGATCTTGTTCTTCAGGGGGTTCAGCCCCATCGCGCCGTAGGAAGTGAAGGCTATCGGCCTCAGGTAGCAGCTCGTGACACGGTTGGCTCGGACAGTCTCGATGCAGGCGTCCACGAGCTCCCTCTTCGAGTAGCCCAAGTTCATCCTGTATATCTTGGCGCTGTTGAGGAACCTGTCGATGTGTTCTTCGAGTCTGAAGATCGCGGACCGAGCAACGGTCTCGTTGCATCTTATTCCCTCGAAGACGGCGCACGCGTAGTGAAGCCCGTGGGTCAGGACGTGAATCTTTGCGTCGTCCCAGTCAACCAGTTTTCCGTCCATCCATATCTTCTTCAACGCCTGCACCGATGCCACCTCTTTTCGCCTCCCGAGGGCAGAGTATTTACGCGATAGGCCTCCCGACACGGAGTGATTTAATAGCCGGAGGAAGAAACTTTCCGCATGCCCGAAGCCGTCATCCTTTCAGCATGCAGGACCGCCATAGGGAAGTTTGGTAAGAGCCTGGTTGGTATCCCGGCCCCGAGACTCGGAGCCATCGCGATCGGAGAGTCGGTGAAGAGGGCCAAGGTCCAGTCGAAGCAGGTCGAGGAGGTGATTATGGGTAACGTCGTCTCCGCCGGATTGGGGCAGAATCCAGCGCGGCAGTGCTCGCGGCCCAGTCGATCAAGGCGGGCGACAACGACGTCGTCGTCGCCGGGGGGATGGAGAACATGAGCGACGCACCGTACCTGGTGAGGAATCTGAGGTGGGGCGTCAGGTACGGCGATACTAAGATGGTCGACTCAATGATCAACGACGGACTCTGGGATGTATACAACGACTACCACATGGGGATAACAGGAGAGGTCATAGCGAAGAGGTACCGGATTACACGCAGAGACGCTGACGAATTTGCTTACGAAAGCCACATGCGGGCGTCGCGTGCAATACGCGAAGGGAATTTCGAGGAGGAGGTTGTGACGGTGGAAGTCAAGGGAGAGAAGGGGTCCCGAGAGCTCTTCAAGAAAGATGAGTGTGTCCGAGAGGACACTACCCTCGAGAAGCTTCGAAGACTCAAGCCGGTCTTCAAGGATGGCGGGATACTAACTGCCGGAAACTCCTCCCAGCTCAGCGATGGAGCATCCGCCTTGGTCGTTGCCTCAGAAGAGAAGGCCGAAGAGCTCGGTCGGAGGCCCCTCGCCAAAATAATCGGGTACGCGACCGGTGGGACGAAGCCGGAGCTCGTGATGGAGGCTCCGATACCGACGACCAAGGCCCTCCTTGGCAAGGTCGGGATGGGAATCGAGGAAATGGACCTCGTGGAACACAACGAGGCATATGCCACTGCCTCCATCGCGGTGAGGGAGGCGCTCGGCGTTGACCCGAAAAAGTTCAACGTGAACGGCGGTGCTGTCTCACTCGGCCATCCGATAGGGTGCAGCGGGGCGCGCGTGCTGACCACGCTGATCTACGCCTTGAAGCACACGGGGAAGAAGAGGGGGCTCGCGACCCTCTGCCTTGGCGGAGGGAATGCGGTTTCTATGATTGTCGAGAGGTAGCCTCTCTAAGCTTCCTTCTGAGGACCTTCCCCACGAGGGTCTTCGGGAGCTCGCCGACGAACTCGACCTGCTTGGGGACCTTGTATTTCGCGACCCTCTCCGTGCAGAATTGAATTATCTCGGCCTCAGAGACCATCTTCGTCGGGTCCTTCAGGACGACGAAAGCCTTGATCGCCTCCCCCCGGTATGGGTCGACCATCCCGATCGCGGCCGCCTCCTTGACATCTGGGTGCTCGAAGAGGATTTCCTCGACCTCTCGAGGATACACTTTGAAACCGCCGACATCAACCATGTCTTTCTTTCTGTCGACGATGTAAAAGTAACCGTCGTCGTCCATCTTGGCGATGTCCCCCGTCAGGAGCCAGCCATTCCTCAGGACCATCTCTGACTCCTCCTTCCTGTTCCAGTAACCCTTCATCACCTGGG
>VBPK01000251.1 GCA_005877225.1 Nitrososphaerota archaeon | reverse complement strand
CGCCCGTTTCATAGGGCTCGCGAGTTTATTCGGCACATCTCAATCTGTCCCCCCTGGAACGGTACCTCCTGCAGACATCGTCAGCCTCATCACCGGACTCATAGCCGGGCTTTTGGTTGCCTGGGTCTTGGCCATCGTGTCGACAATATTCCTCAGAATGAGCTACAAGTCAATCGCTGCAAGACTCAACGTGGGACTGTTCAGCACCGCCGCCTTGCTGTACCTTATCGGAGCAGCTCTTACGATTATATTGGTTGGGTTCGTGCTCATCTTTGTTGCGCAGATTTTGGTGATTGTCGCGTTCTTCTCGCTCCCAGATCAGCCACCGACGCCTCCTTCAGGGACGGCGCCCGCTCCAATGACCACGACCGGCTAGACCAAGACGCAAGCTCTTCCGCAGTTGGACTATTTCCACGCAGTACAGGATGGGAGGACGATAGTCCAGCGCGCGATAAAGCTGTTGCAGGATGTGGCGGGGCCGTCCTATCCCGTCCTCTTCATGAAGACGGGGAGAACCGATTGGACTCCCGTCAGTGAGGAGAACCTCTACTCGATAATTGACGGGAAGAACAACACCGCTGCAGTTGTGATCTGCGACTCAGACGGCAACACGAAGGCGATGTCGAGCTGGTTGTCGAGAGAAGACGCGGCGAAGTCCGCCTCTATCCTGCAATCGAGAGGGATAGAGAGGTTCAAGGGCGATGTGAAACTTCCGATCTGAGGGCCGAGTGTTTATTAACTAGGGCCCCTCTCTGCAAAACCCCGGCTCAGCACGGTAAAAAGCCGTCGGGGCTGCGGCTCTCAGGATGGTCTGGAAGCATCGCAGACAAAGCGCTGTGCGGTTGGGAACAAGCGAGAGTTAAGAAATGGCGAGATGTGGAGTCTGCAAAGGGCATGCGGTGACCACCTGCTCAGAGTGCGGACTGAACATCTGCATGTCACACTCAACCACGATGTTCGATGAATCAACTAGGTCGATGAGGAGCCTCTGCGGTAACTGTACCGCGAAGAGAATGCCCGTCTGGGCGGCAAGAAGGCGCTAGCTCACACCATTCATTCACGAGACCGTGAAGTATACCCGCCTGTTACTCTTTCCTTTGTTTTCCACTGTGTTGCCAATTACCCTGCGGATTTCCTTGGTATTCCTGACGTGAACTCCCCCGTCTGCCTGGGTATCAACATCCCCGATCTGGACTATCCGCAGGGTGTCCAGAGTCGGCGGCATGGCATTCGCGAGCTTGACCAGCCCTGGCATCTTGAGAGCTTCCTCCCTCTTCATGAAGAAGGTCGTAACTTCAACTCCCCGCCTGACAACTTCATTCGCCGCTTCGATGTACCGGTCAAACTTCGTACGGTCGAACTGCTCGAGGCTGAGGTCTAGCCTCGATTCTTCTGGACCTATCTGGTTCCCGGTGATCAGGGCCCCCGTCTCTCTGTTGACGATAGCACTCAGGATGTGGGCTGTGGTGTGCATCTTCATGATCCTGTACCTTCTCTCCCAATCGAGAATGCCTCGTACCGAGTCGCCCACCTTGAAGGACGGCGGCTGGTCCAAGACGTGAAAGATTTCCTCGCCCTCCTTCAAGACTTCCAGGACCCTGCCTCCCCCGAGCTTTCCCGTGTCGGAGAGGAGTCCACCCCCTCTTGGGTTGAACGCCGTCTGGTCGAGCATTGTCTGGGTGAGCTCTCTCGAGATCAGGACGCTCGAGGCGACCCACTTCTCCCGCGGGATCTTCATCTTGCCGAGGGCGAACCACAAGGCTCCCTTGAACGTGTCAAAAGCCCTGAACCTCTGCTTCATCAGCGTCCTTATGCTCTCTCTCACGTTCCAGACGCCTAGAGGCATGAGGTAGCCCGGGTACGTCTCTCTCAAGACAATCGCGGCGGCCTGCTTCCCCTCCTTCTCGAGCGCCTCAGTCACCGCGAGCCTCGTAGAGTAGTAGCAGCCGCCGACCTTCGCGTAGGTAGTCCTCCCGAAGTGCTCTTCGTAATCCCCTATTACGTATGGCTGGTTGGTGAACTGGTTCCAAGTAGTGTTGGGGAACCAGGCTTCGACCCACTCGAACCTCCACTGTTCGGGCAATAGTATCGCGACGTACTGGTTGTCGTAGACGTCGAAGCCGTAAACCCTGTACTCGTCTATCGTGGGGTAGCCCTTGACCCTGTCGATCAGGTTCTGGCTGATCGTGCTGTCCACCGCCGTGATGGACCACCTCGTCGGGACGATCTTCCTCCTCCCACCCTCTCCAAACATCCCGAGACTGAAGGTCTTCTGAATCCTAGTCACGAGGACTCCGCGCAAGTAGAGAGAGTTGACGGCCTCCGCGGCCTTGAGGTCTCTGTCGTAGTAGCAGCTCTCGATCCTCCTGTCGACTGAGGCGTTCGACGTCTTGAACTTCTCCAGGGGTGCCGAGGGTCCGAACGGCTGGGTATCCTCGCTCAGGGTGAGTATCTTCCTCGGCGCTTTCGTCAGCTTCAGCTCAGTCTCGACGGGGAGGGCCGCCATCGCCAACTCCTGGAGGCTCGACAGGAGCCTCGTCGGACTCTTCGCGTCGTCGACGCTTGCCCGGGCATTACCCCTCACTAGCGAATACCTGTAGTCGACGATCTTCTCTATCGGCTTTCCAAGCCACTCCTCCGGGGTGTCGAGGATGGAGGTGTCTCCGTGCTGAGGTGGGACCATCGGGCCGATGGAGACCCTCGGGTAGCCGAGCCTCCCCACAAAAACTCCTGGAGGGGACGCCCCGTCTATCCTGTCGGTCTCGATCGAACTTCCCATTCTCGCGATTGACTGCGCCTTCACGATTATCGGGCACCTCGGCTTTCCACAGAGGAGTTTGGCGCCGCGGCACTGAAGACAAAGGTAGGCTGGGGGATTCTCGATGACCTCGATCGACCTGGCTACCTCCTCCTCCATCCCGGTTATGCTCGCGGGAATCACGTTCGAGAGCCAAGTTATTCTTCTCGGCAGAACTATCGACTATAAGATGCTCTCTGCATTCTTAAACACCTTCTTCGCCCTAAAGACCACGTGGTCGATGTAACCTCCATCCTGACTGACCTCGCGGTACGGTACGGATACCTTGGCGTATTCGCGACGACCCTCCTGGGCAGCGCAGTCCCATTCCTTCCATTCCCCAACCTTCTCGCCGTCGTCCTGCTCAGCAACTTCCTGGACCCTCCTCAGCTCGGCTTGCTGGCGGGGCTCGGCGGCTCTCTCGGGAAGGTAACCTCCTACCTTTTGGGGAAGAGCGGCTATGGGCTCTCGAAGACGGAGACACGCAGTAAGCTAGACGTCGTCCGCGGCCTTCTAGGGAGGTACGGGACTCTCTGGATCTTCATCCTCGCTGTTACGCCTCTCCGCGACGAGGTGTACGCCATCCCGATGGGGATGCTGAACTTTCCCTTCTGGAGGTTTCTGTTGGCGAACACGCTGGGCAAGATCATCCTCTACACCGCCGTGGCGTACCTCGGTCGTTTCTTCCTCGCAGCTTTAGCGGATTTTCTCGGCGAGGGTGAGGTGATAGCAACCGTCCTGGCATTCCTC
>VBPK01000045.1 GCA_005877225.1 Nitrososphaerota archaeon | reverse complement strand
TGATCTTTGAAAGTTGACTCGCTGCATACTGGGACATTTGCATGATCGTTCTCCCGGTTTCTTCCATTCCCTTTGGACCCATCAACGACAGGTAGACGGCGGCTGTGATGGCCCAGATGCCGGTGCTCGTTCCGGTGAATTCTTTCCCTTTTTCCCTGGAACCATACGATGTCCTTTCGAAGAGGACTTCGCCAAACCCGTATTCACCTTCGACGCTCGTCTCGGTTATTCCAAACATCAGGTCCTTGAATTCGCTGATGTACTTCATGTCTCCATGGGTAGCGATGAAGCCGCCCACCCCTCCTCCAGCCTCCATCGGAATTCCAAGTGGATGAAAATCGCCGCACGCGATCGTGGCGCCGAATTCTGCGGGAGGGGCTATGACGCCGAGAGAGATCGGATCGCAATAGACAATAAACTCTGCCCCTCTCTCGCGAGCAAGTTTGCCTACCTTCGTCGCCTGGCTTTCGATTAGCCCGAGATAAGAGGGATTCTCCAAGAAAACAGCCGCAGTGCTGCCAGTGACTTTGGCGCCCAAATCATAGGTGTCGATCAGCCCTGTCTTTGGATCGAAACCAACCTCTTTGACAACGATATCTGGCTTCAAGTAGTTCGTCATCACCAACCTGGCCTCGGGGTTCATCGAGCGAGGGACGACAACTTCTCTGCGCCCCGTCAGACGAGATGCCATCCGCACCGAGGTCGCGGCGGCCTGAGCTCCGTCGTAGAGCGGGCAGCTCAGTACGTCCATATCAAGCAGTTCGCCCATGAGACTGCAGTACTCAAAGAGAGCTTGCCACTTGCCGTGGTCTGCGTACGGTTCCCCCACGTACGCGGTAAGGAACTCGCCTCGTCCGTTAATCTCGTCGCACACAGCGGGAACAAAGTGCTGTGCGCAGCCAGCGCCCAGGAAGTTGAGGTAATCCTTGCAGTTGTTGTTCTTTTCGAGCAGGCTTTCGACGTGTCGTCTTAGATCATATTCGTCTAGAATTGGTTTGGGTAGCTTGAGCTCTCTCTTGAATCTAAGATGTTCAGGTATCTCGGAGTAGAGATCCATTTCATTTTTCGCGTCAACCTCCTTTAGCATTCGTGCCTTTATTTCAGGAACCGAATTCGGTATGTAAGGGAAAACCGTCGCCGTACCCTCCCCGCCTTCGGTCATGTTGGGGGTCGAAACGCGTATGTTTTCATAAGCATTTCTATTTCCCCGAACGAACCACAACTGAGGTGCTCTGCAATGACGTGGAAGAACGCCCCGCGGCTCGTTCCGCTCGTCCCGCTCCCTCGTCGTTGGAAGGAGGAGTTCAGAAGCTCCGCCCGATCGACTTCCTAAGATCTGGTATAGGGCTCGCTCAGACGCGTAACACGAACTAGTCCGTCACTGGTTCCGCCCGTCACTGAATCGCTGATGCTGTGCCCTTATCAAATATGTGAATCCTGCTTTCGTCAAACTTCACCCACAGTTTATCACCTATCTCCGCCTTCATCGACACAGGCACCCGAGCTCTTAGCAACTGATCACCTATCTTGATGTCTAGTATCGCCTCCGATCCAACGAACTCCGTGACGTATACTTCGCACTGAAATCCTCCGTTGACCTCTCGAGTGCTAACCCTTGTATCGCTGGGCCTTATCCCAAGCACGACTTCTTTGTCTGCGGGTGGAGTTGGACCCGAGGTTGACAGGTCGGTGGTGAAGTTGCTCGAAACAAATTGGCTTCTTCCGTCCTTGAATCTGATCGTGCCGTCTACGAAATTCATCTGAGGCCTTCCAACCATTTGCGCTACGTACAGTGAATTTGGCCTATCATAGATGGCCTCCGGAGCGTCGAATTGGACTATCGAGCCCTCTCTGTATACGCAAATTCTGTCAGCGATGGACAGAGCTTCAACTTCATCAGCTGTGGTGAATATGGTCGTCTGTCCGATCTCCTTCTGAATTTTTCTGAGCTCAGCTCGCATGTGCAGCCTTAGCTTCGCATCGAGATTGCTGAGAGGTTCGTCCATCAGCAAGGCATCGGAGTTCCTCACGATCGCTCTTCCGATTGCTACGCGTTGTCTCTCCCCCCCGCTCAGTAGGGCGGGTCGCTTCTCCAACACGTGAGAGATGCGAAGCATCTCCGCGATGCTCCTCACACGCTTGTCGATTTCCTCCTTGCTCATCCCCCGTTTGAATAACGGAAAGGTGAGGTTTTCGTAGACCGTCTTGTGAGGATAGAGCGCGAAACTCTGAAAAACCATTGCGACGTTTCGCTCAGCCGGACGCAAATCATTGACATTCCTGTCTCCGATATAGATATTACCGCTGTCTGGTCTTTCCAATCCTGCAATCATCCTCAGCACCATCGACTTCCCAGACCCGGGCTCACCCAGAATGGAGACGAATTCCCTATCCCTTATATCGAAACTAACATTGTCCGCAAACTTCTTACCTCCGACAATCTTCGTTACATTTTCGAATCTGACTTCAGCCATGGTACAAATTCAACCAGATCAGACTATTAACGTCCCTCCCTTCGTTTCAAAGATATGCATTCTCTCCCTGTCAATTGATAGCCAGACTTTCTGACCTACCTCAACAGATAGTCGCCTATCGGATTCGACCTGCAAAGTGATGCCGTCAACCCTTGCGTCCACGATTATCCTGTCGCCCACCAATTCTCTGACATCAACGCTAGCCTCGACTGAGTCGTATGTCGTCTTCACTTCGGATATGCCGATATCTTGTGGTCTTATTCCAAGAGTCAGCTCGGAGGTCGAAAGATTCTCGGTAAGGTATTTCGCAACATTCGGTGGAAGACCGATCTTGAAGCCTGCAAAATCCAGCGATAAGTCTTCATCCGACCTTACCAGACTGCAGCCGATCATGTTCATCGTCGGAGTTCCCACAAATCCGGCGACAAAGAGGTTCTTGGGTCGCCTGTAGATGGTCTCGGGTGTGTCATATTGCAGAACTGAGCCCTCGTTCATGACCGCAATCTTGTCCGCCATGGTCATACCCTCGAGCTGGTCGTGAGTCACGTAAATCATGGTCTGCTTCAACTCGTGCTGTAGCCTCTTTAGCTCGACACGCATGACCGCTCTGAGACCAGCGTCCAAGTTTGATAGGGGCTCATCCATCAAGTAGACCTGAGGTCTTCTTATGATCGCCCTTCCGATCGCAACTCTCTGCTTTTCTCCACTCGTCAGTTTGGTGGCAACCTTGTCAAGAAGACTGTCAATCCTCAGCACCTCGGCCGTTTCTTTCACTCTTCTTCGAATCTCCTCGTTCGGAAGCTTTTGCTGCTCGAGGGGAAATGCGAGATTCTCACGGACGGTAGCCCCTGGATACATCGCATAGAATTGAAAGACCATCGCGATGTCTCGCTCCGAAGGATTAAGGTCGTTGACCAGCTTCCCTCCAACGTAGATGTCTCCCCGGTCCTGCTTCTCAAGTCCCACTATCATCCGTAGGGTCGTGGTCTTCCCACACCCAGACGGACCGAGGAAGCAGACAAACCTTCCGTCTTCAACCTTCAGAGTCAGATCTTTTACGGCTTCAAGGTCGCCAAACTTCTTGCGTAAGTGCTCGAGTACGACATCCGCCATGGGGCGATTTCGTGCTTAGCGCTAATAAACCTTATAAATCAAATTCCACTCAAATGGTGCGAACTGCGATGTTGGTCTCGACTGCGCAGGAGAAGAGGGTTCTCAGATTTGTCGATTCTTCGCAGAGCGAGGTCATAAACCTCTGCTCGGAACTGGTGAAGAGGCAGAGTATCAACCCTCTGTATACGGGCGTTGATGTGGACAAGGTATTGGGCGGCGAGAAGGAGTGCAACGAATACCTCGAGCCAGTGTTGAAGAACTTCGGGTGCAAGACGGAGCTCTTCGAGAAGGCACCCAAACGCACGAATCTGGTTGGTGTGCTGAAGGGGGCTGGAGGGGGGAAGTCGCTCATTCTGAACGGTCACATCGATACAGTTCCCTTCGGCAAGGTCGACGAGTGGACGGGCAAGGATCCGACCAGTGGTAAAGTAAGGGATGGGAAGCTATACGGTAGGGGAGCCTGCGACATGAAGGCCGGAATCGCTGCGATGATTAAAGGGATCGAAGCGATTGGAAAGGCTGGATTGAGATTAAGAGGAGACGTAATATTCGAGAGTGTGGTAGGAGAAGAAGTCATGAGTCACGAGCTCGGGACATCGGCCTGCATCGAGAGAGGCTACAAGGCTGACGCTGCCATCGATCCTGAGCCGACAGTTCTGAGTGTGATGCCCGTGACCTCGGGTCTATTCTGGATGAAGCTCAGTGTGGAGGGAAAGCCAACCCACTCGTGCGTCAGGGACCAGTTCATACGGGCGGGAGGAAAGGGAGATGAGGTTGGTGTCAACGCTTTGGAGAAAGGCGTGAAGCTCTTGAATGCGATTGGAGAACTCGAGCAGCAGTGGGGCATCACGAAACAACATCCTCTCTTCAATCCGGGGCACTTTGTCCTGCATCCAGGAGTGATTGACGGAGCCCCTCATGGTGTGCGTGTTCCATTCGTAGTCTCTTCGTACTGTACCATAGACTACGCGGTCTGGCATCATCCCAGGGAGACTGCTGAGCAGGTCAAGAAGGAAGTCGAGGACTACATAAAGAAAGCCGCCCAGCTCGACCCATGGCTTTCGAAGCATCCCCCGCTTGTTGAATGGCTGCTCCACTGGCCGCCTGGTGAAATCCCTGCGGACCACCCGATATGCAAGACCACAGGAAAATCCCATCAGGAGGTGACCGGTTCTCAGGCTAAGATCCAGGCCATGCCAGCAGTAACAGACGTTGCCTTTCTGGACAAGGCCGGCATTCCCTCAATCATGTATGGCCCAGGTGACGTGATGCAGGCGCACACCATCGATGAATTCGTGGCAGTCGATCAACTGATAACTGCCACCAAGACGCTTGCGTTGACGGCGATGGACTGGTGCGGAGTTACAGAAAACTAATTCTCACCGTTACCGTCTGAGCCTCGGCGCGTATGCCAGGTGGAAGGCTATTCTCGCGTTTACCTCGATAACCTTCAGCAGCTTCTTAGAGTCGATGAATTCGAGGACGTCCTTCTCAGTATGGTAATACGGATGTATGGGTGGATACTCCCATATCCAAGTTGATGGAATTCCCAGAACCATGAAGGGATAGTAATCACTGAAGACGAAGGAGCTCGGATCGACGACAGAGTCAACTCTCCATCCCGCTTCTCTTGCCTTCGCCCGAGACAACGCCTCGATGTTTCTCGTTACCCATAGGGTGTTTTCCGCAGGGAATACTGAGCTGAGCGCATCCAGGTTTATCATTCCCACCGCGTTCTTTGCCAGGTCCTCGGCGTGCTGTCTTGCGTAAGCCGAGGCTCCGAGTAGTCCTATCTCCTCAGCAGAAAAAGCGATGAAGACAACCGTTCGAAGGGGGTGCTTTCCGGAAAGCACTCTAGCCATTTCAAGCACCGCTGCGACACCAGTCCCGTTGTCCCAAACCAACGGACCAGCGAGCTGAGAGTCGTAGTGCCCTCCGACGATAACTTTCTTCATAGGCTCGACCTTCCCTCTCACGACACCAATCACGTTTGAGGTAGTCTTCCTCGTGTACTGGGCTTTGTGCCTAATCCTTACGACAACCTTTCCGGCGCTCAAGAGTGTTAGAAGCAGCTCCCCCGCACCTTCCGATGTTATTACACCGGGAAACCTTGCAAGATACTTGTCGAGCGGAGGCCTCGGATTTACCGCCTCGGGATCGAGTTTGGCTGTCAGCCTACGGATGTAGTTCTTGGGGGCGTCGCTGATTACAATCATCCCCGCAGCTCCTCTTCGTTCGCAGTGTGGAGTAATGAGAAAAGGCGCGAACGATGTCACCGCAACAATTTTGCCCCGAAGGTCGACGCCTAGCCTGTCGAGGCGCTTAAATTCAGCAACCGTCCCTCCTCCCGCATAAACAACCTCGCCCCTGGCTTCGCCGTTCTCGGAGTACTCGAGCGGTTGGCAGTCCAGAATCTCCCTCACCGGACGAATGATTTCGAGCCTGCATCTCTTTGGCTGGTAGTGCAGATAAGCAAACTCTTCGGTATGGACCTCCTCAAGGCCGAATTGTTTGAACTTCTGCAGGATGTACTCCCGACCTCTGGATTCGCCCTCGGTATCCAACCATCTGTTTCCGATTCCGGCCATGTCCTTGACAAACTTGAACGCTTCAACGCTTGACATACTGGATACGATCTTTCCGTAGGCAGACCGAGAGCGTCTTTCGCTTTGCCTTGCCGTCGGCTTTACGCGCAAATTCTCATCATCGGAGAACCCAGAGACTACTTGACCGCACCCGACGCGAGTCCGCTCATTATCCTTCGCCTGAATATTACGAAGATAACGACTGGGGGAATCATTGCGACGATACCGGAAGCAGCCACCAGAGATATGGGTGTTGTAAGCTCGCCGCCTATGCCTGCGACCACTACCGGAACAGTGTGTGACGCGGCAGTGGTTGTCAGCAACTGTGCGAAGAAGAATTCGTTGTAGGAGAACATGAACGAGAAGATAGCAACGGCTACAAGACCAGGCCAAATCACGGGGAAGACGACCTTTCGGAGGGTCTCAAATCTCGAATAACCGTCGACGAGCGCAGACTCTTCAATATCAGTAGGAACGGTGAAAAGATACGTGTACAGTACCCATATGCTGAATGGAAGGGTGTAAGCGGCGTGAATCAAAAAGACCGCGAGTGTGGTATCAAGCAAACCAAATGTCCTGATAATCACGTAAAACGGGATGATAACCGCGACGCCTGGAAGCAGTCTACTCGCGATCGCATACAAAAATAGAGGCCATCTCCCACGGAACTTCAGCCTTGAGAAGGTGTACGCAGCAAGGCTTCCCGCGGTCAGGTTTATCGCGACGATCGCTGCTCCGATGATGGTGCTATTTCGAAGTGCGTCGGGCATCTCGGCGGCTATCGTGGGAACGAAGTAGATCGCTGAGGTTACGAATAGTTTAGAGGCGTGAGCGAAGTCAACCAACAGCCAGTAGTTGTTAATCGTTGTTGGAGTTACGCTGGGAGGTACAGTTCTAACCTCAGCTTCAATCCGCAGACTGGTGAGGACAGTCCAAACTATCGGGAAGAGTACCCAGAGAGCAAGGAGAACCGCGAAGAGGTAAAGGAAGATTCTACGGGTTCTAACGCCTCTCTTGACTCGCTCCGACTCCCCCACTTCTACCTCGCCCTCAACTCTAACGACCCGATTCTGAGGAATTTGAAGTATGCGTAGATCAGGACTCCGCTCACGACGAGAACGATTATGCTCAGTGCACTAGCTCTACCAACATCGTAGAAGGTGAAGAGGTAACGATAGATGTAATAGGAGATGATTGCGGTGGCATCAAGGTAACCCTCCTAAATCGAGCGAAGGCTCGGGCACCATCTACAACAGCCGCTTCATAGAGCTCCTTGGGAACAGATTGAAGTCCAGCGAGTATCAGAAGGGTGGAGACGGGGAATTCCGACCAAGCGTAAGCTACGATCAATAGCGCCATTGCAGGGTTTGCTTGTGTGAGCCATGCTTGATAGCTTGGGATGACTCCCAGAGATTGAAGAGCAAAATTAAGGATCCCATAATTGGAGTCGTATATCCAGCGCCACATCAGCCCCGCGACAACGATTGGAATTGCCCAAGGTAGAAGTACAATCACCTGAAGGTATTTCACTCCCCTGAATTTTTCGTTAAGAAGCAAAGCGCTACCAAGCGCCAGACCAACGACAAGGAAGAACGATGCGATTACGAACACAATGCTCGCCTCGACGGAATGTTGAAAGCCTGTGGTCTGCAGTGCGCCTGCGTAGTTAGTTATGCCTGCAAAACCCGTCTTTTCCGGATTGGTCAGGTCGTAGAAAGAGAAACTAGACCATAAAGCGAACGCGATGGGGTATAGAGTAAAAATTGTAATTATTGCGAGTGCCGGAAGAGTGGTCAGGAAAATAAAGAGGGCTCCACGTCCTCTGAGACGTCTGGACGCGGAGACCAAGCATCTCTAGCCGGAGCTGGCCTTTAGGTCGTTCCACTGCTTCGCTAGGTCAGTTAGCGCATTCATGATGTCGTTGTCGGTGTTTGGTTTCTGTCCCAGCATCAATGCAGTGATCGTGGTCCTGGCTGGGCCCTGGACGAACCCTCCACTCCATTTTGTCCAGTACTTTGTCAATCCGTCGGTTTGGTGCAGAACGATCTTCTGGGCCTGAGCCTTCATGATGTTGATGTCTCCGAATGAGTTGTAGGCTGTTACGACGTCCGGGTCGCTCCACAACGGGTCGTATACAAACCCGACAGCCAAGTCTGTCGCAATCCTCTTGGCTACCCGGTAAGTCCCGTTTGCGTAGTCACCGTTGAACTTGTCGTCCGTCTTTCCGCCGAAGTACTGCTGGAAGTTCCATTGCGCCTGCACTGCGTCTTTCCCCCTCTTCACGTTGGAGGTCGTCATGTTGTACGGTCTCATCCAGCAAGAAGTGTATCCGCTGCCAGGGTTCAGAGCTTGCTTTATGTTTCCTGCCTCTTTTTGAGGAGAAGTATTCGTCCCTATGAAGTCGTACCTGGGTTCCCACATATAGGCATGCGTGCCAGCGCCCATCGTGTTTGCGCAAGTTGGATCGTCGTAGTTTATGGTGTCTGGCGTCATCACCTTGTATTTGTTAATTGCGTCCACTAGCCATCTAATCGTCTTGAAGACAGGTCCGCCTGGAGTGTCGAAAATCGGGTTGAGATCCTTGTCGAAGAATGCAGCGTTTGGACCGTTGATTCCCTGCATGAAGTTATAGAATGTCTGCCAGAAGCCATAGCTACCGAAGAACGCGGCAAGCGGAAACTTTACCGACGGAACCTTCTGCTGAATCTGCTGGGCGTGGGTGATCACATCGTCCCAAGTCTGAGCCGGTGCGGTTATCCCTGCCTGAGAAAGGATTCGACTGTTGTACAGGTAGCAGGTATAGTCACCGTAGTAGGAGAGGCCATACATTTTTCCAGCCTTGTTAAGGAATCCAGGGA
>VBPK01000249.1 GCA_005877225.1 Nitrososphaerota archaeon | reverse complement strand
GGATGGATGCGAACTTCATCGCGCGGACCATGGCCGGGACGCGGAAGGGCATCCTCCAGACCGCGTAGGTGGCCGCGAAGAGAAGGACAGTGGTCAGCACCGTCAGCAGTCTGTGGCTGTATTCGACGAGTACACCGGTCGTCAGGGGGGGTATCAGCTGACCCCGACACGTCGGCCAGTCCGGGCACTCCAGCCCGTAGCCGGCAGTCGTGACGTATGCCCCCACCACCATCAGGAGGTACACGGAGATTAGGGTGAGCTGGAGAAGTGCCCATTCGTTTCGCAATCTTTCGTTTTTCGGAGCCGCCCGTGACCTTAGTTAAGAATTTTGGATTGCGGCGCGTGTGTTGCCGCGACCGCCGGGGACCCGTCCGCTATCCCCTAGGACGCCCTGAAGAGGGACTCGATCTTCTGCTTGTAGACGGATGCGGGCGCTGCTCCTATGATCCTCTCCTTCGCATTGCCGCCCTTGAAGAGCATCACCGTGGGTATGCTCATCACTTCGAACTTCGCGGCGAGCTCCTGGTTCGCGTCGGTGTCGACCTTCACGAATTTGACCTTTCCGGCGTACTCCTGCGAGAGCCTCTCGATGACGGGCTCAATGAGCCTGCAAGGTCCGCACCAATCGGCGTAGAAGTCGACCAGGACGGGGGTGTTTGAACGGATGACCTCATCCTCGAACTTCTCGCTCCCTATGTGGAGCAAGGTTTCTGCTTTCATTCTTACTGTATCACCTCTGAAAACTAGTGATGCTCACTCCCTTATACGTCTAGCGCTGGTTGAAGGTGGATTTTCCCAAGTTCGCCCGCCAACAGGGTTGCCGGTATCGGAGCCTTCAGACGAGTGCGGCGACCATCGCGAAGGTGAAGACTATCGCCAGGTATGGACTCGAGAACTTGAAGGCGAGCCAAGCGTTGGACTTGGTCGGCGAAAGAAGAAGCTTGATGTTTGTAGCCAGGAGAAGCGCGTTCATCACCGAGGCCGCAGGGAGGTAGATGAAAAGCCCAGTACCCGGGAAGAAAGGGGTCAGAAGCAGGCTGACGGGTATGAGAATCAAAGTGTTCGCCACGATGAACCTCGAAGCCCTCCCGGCACCAACGACCGAGGGGAGCATCGGGATGCCGACGGCGGAGTAATCTTCCTCTGTGATTACGGCGAGGCTCCAGAAGTGACTCGGAGTCCAGACGAAGATGAGCGCACCGAGCAACCCCGCGGCGAGCGGATCAGAAAAGGTCACCGAGTACCATCCTGCTAGGGCGGCGCAACTCCCCGCGGATCCTCCGAGAACGATGTTCCAGGTCGTCCTCGGCTTGAGCAGGATGGTGTAGAGGGAGATGTAGATTGTTGCCCCGAGAATGATGAAGAGGGTCGCCACGAGATTCAGAAGGAGGTAGGACAGAAGGAAGCCCGCGAAGAGGAGTACAGCCGCAAGAAAGAGCGCGTTTGCCGGAGGCATGATTCTTCCGGATGGCAGAGGACGTCCCCTCGTGCGATTCATGCGCGCATCGATTCCCCTCTCGAGGTAGCTGTTCACGGCGAGCGACCCAGCCGAGGTGAGTCCGCCGCCGAGGAGAATCCCGAGGGTCACCCTCAAGGGAGGAACCGAGTGCCCGGCAACGACCGCCGAGCCTACCCCAACGAAAAGAAGGAGTGGAATTATCCTCGGCTTCATCAGGTGAAGATAGTCTGACAGGCTCATTCTTTCATTCCTCAGAAACCTTTCGAACTGCACCCCTTCTCGGCGTATATTAGAATTCGCGCTCTGTGATGTCCCGGGAGCAGGAGACTTGGCACCATTGCGGTGCTTTCGAACCTGCGACACTCCGGTTACTGCTGTTGCCTGAGTAGGCTGGACGAGTCAGCCAAGGCCGACTGCTACAGCCATTCATCGCACTTCAGCCTTAGATGAGGTGCGGTGGATCGCCCGTCGTCCTCACCGACGAAGGACCTTGTCATCCCGCATCGGACGGGACGTGAGATGATGGCTGCGCGATCCGTACGGAGAGCGATACCATAGGGAGCTTGTTCAGGATGAGGATAGATTGGGAAACCATATCCGAAGTTCAGAACGGTTAATATTCTAAGAAGAAAGATGACAGAGATTGGGGGAAGGTTAGACCTGCGAGCAGGGAACAGTGTTCGAATCGTAGCGATTGTGCTTGCTTTCGCAATTGTCGCATCGGCTGCGATCCTCGGTGCTCGCGCTGCGACCACCGTCAGCGTTGTGACAGACAAGCCCTCCTACTACGCATCCGACACCATAATGATTACCGGAACAATTACCCCAGCTCCACAGCCGAACACAACCTCGGCCTTCGTTACGGTGATGAACCCGAACGGAAAGGTCGTTGCACCGAGCCCCGCACAGGTGGGCAACAACGGAAAGTTCCACTACACTTTCGGTGCCGGTGGGACGAGTAATTGGATCAGCGGCACGTACACCGTTAACGCTTCTTGGAGCGGCTCGGTAAGCGTGAAGCCGATCTGGAAGACGACGACGTTCACGTACGCGCCAGTAGCGAGCACCACGACGACTTCGACCACTACCACCAGCACGACGTCGACGACTTCGACAACCTCGACAACAACGACAAGCACGACGGCGACAACTAGCGCTTCGACGTCGTCAACCAACACTACGCCAAGCACGACCTCGTCCACGACCTCAACGACCAGTTCAACACAGATTGTTGCCACAACCTCGCCAACCGCACCATCGGGAGGGGGCGGAATCCCTGAATTTCCGTTCCAGCTGGAAATAACGCTCGTTGCAACAGTCGCAATAGTCTTATCGTACGCCGTAGCAAGACGAGCTGGGCGCCCGAAGTAAGGGCCCTTGAAAGGGCTCGACATCGGTGTTGGAAGATTCGTTGCTTGGCTTTGCCTGGCCCTGACCTCCTCGCTTCTGTTCTACTCCGGGGAAATCTCGACCTTCACTCAGCTGCTGAGTGGCAGACTTGTCGAAACATTTGGCACCGTATTTCCCGCTTTCCCCTTCGTTACTCTTCTCTTCATTCTCTTTGCGCTTCGTTGGAAGGAGCTCCACGCAATCCTTCTGGAGGAACACGGATTGAGTGACCCTCATATCGGTGTTCTACGGCAGCTCGCTCCTGATCAATCCTCTGAGTTTGAAGATCTTGCTTCCGTATGCTCTCTTGTACTCCGCGGGGGTGACCTCGCCAACGATTCTACAGACGGTCTTTGGAGAGCCACTGGCATGGTTCTCATCGGTCCTGACCGCCGGGATGGTCAGCTTGAGTGGCATACCCGTGACATGGCACGGAACGCAATTCGAGTTCGTTTCGAAGGTGGGAGAGACAGTGACCGCAACCATAACCCCGGGATGCTCTAGCGTACTGTCCGTGACGACGTTCGTGGGTCTCTTGGGACTGATGCACATCGACCTGAAGAAGGAACTGAGATCGACGGTCAGGCTCGCACTCGTGGGAGTCGCCGCGCTTATCGTCTTGAACTCGTTGCGAATCGGGATTCTGATTTGGGCCGGGTACGCTGAGGGAGAAGCGGCCCTCTGGGGCCTGCACAACTGGATCGGTTATGCGTTGTTTCTAGGGTTTTATTTGGGAACTCTCGTCGTCTATACCAATATGGGCAAACGGAGCATCTTGCCTGCAGGGACGGGTATGATGTGCTAGGCCCTTATTCGCCGACTTCGCTCCCGTTCAGTTCCTAGCCTATTGTTACCCGAGTTAGGTGGGTCTGATTATCGCTTCGGTTATATCATACTCCACTGCCGAATCGGGCGACTTTGAGAGGGTTGACAACTCTATTCATAGGTCTCTGCTGTCTGTCTCCGGTCGCCTTCACTGCAACCCAGGGCCCTGGCGATTCGACCATGAATCTGCCCCAGGTCCATGACACGAACAGCAGGACGACCACACGTACAAGTACAAGTGTGAGTGCGGCAACAACCAGCGCCTTCACAACTTCGCCCTTCTCTTCGAGAGTTGCGGCTCCTGTCACGACGAACTCAAGTACGACATCATCCGTGTCGTCGTCGACCAATAGTTCAACGACGATCGTTCCCACAACCTCGACAACCACATCTGAAGGAGGATTCGAGACTGGAGTACTCTCCGCCGTCAACCTGCTTGGAATCGCGGGTGTCGTAGTGGGAGTAGCGGCCGCAGTTGTCCTCATTCGTAGAAGAGCCGCTTGAAGCGAAAGCCGCTAGGGTCCGGCCA
>VBPK01000044.1 GCA_005877225.1 Nitrososphaerota archaeon | reverse complement strand
GTCGAATTCCACTATCCTCGGCTTCGAGCCTAACTCGAAGGCGAGCTTCTCCTCAGCGGAGGAGAGAAGGACCCTCCTCTTCGTCCTACCCTTCTTCGTGTAGAAGACGATATCACACGGCAACCTGAAGATCGGTGTCTGCTCGTCAGTCAGCTGCCTCTGTCTCACGGTGAGGTTGGCGGTCGACCCGACCTCGTCCCAGGAGTATTCTATCTCAAATTCCGGGTATCCCGCCTTAAAGAAGAACTCCTCAAAGTACTCTTCAAGCGACTCTCCGCTAACCCTCTCGAGAGCCTTCCTCAGGTCGTGAGTCTCGGCGTTCTCCCTTGAAAACTGCCTGAGGTACTCCTGAACACCTTTGAAGAACAAGTCGTCGCCGAGGATGTACCTCAGCTGATGTATCATCCAGGCCCCCTTTTCGTATGTCGCGGAGTCGAAGAGGTCGTCGGGGTAGACGTAATTCCTCTCAACGATAGGTCTTCGGTAGGAGGTCTCCTCTTCATCGAAATAGAGTTCTGCCTTCAAGGACATGTCCCACCTTAGAAGGTCGACGCCCTTCTCCTTCTCAAGGTACAGGCACTGAAAGTAAGAAGCGAAGCCTTCGTTCAGCCACGCGTGGGTCCAGTCGGCGCAGGTCACGAGGTCGCCGAACCATTGATGGGCGAGTTCGTGCGCGACCAGGTTGACTGAGTTCTGCCCCTCCCTCGAATACGAAACCTGGAAGTCCTCATTCGACCTCTCGTCTGGGAAGTAGGTCGTCGCGAGGGTCGTGGCGGAGATGTTCTCCATCCCCCCGTAGATGAAATCCTCGACGGTAGTCTGCGCGTACTTTGGGTACGGGTAATTGATCCCCGTCAGTTCCCCAAAGACTTTCATCATCTTCGCCGTCTCCCCGAAGTATCTGGGAACGTCGTTCCTCTTCCCTTCTGGAAAATAGTACTCGAGACTTATGCCGTCCACCTCCTCCTTCTTGACTCCGAACTTTCCGACGACGAAAGAGTTGAGGTAGCTGGAGTGAGGCGTCTCCTCCTTCCAGTGGTAAGTCACCTTGTCTCGATTCTTCGAGACGGAGAGCAGCTTTCCGTTCGAGATGGCGAGGAGCCCTTCCTCTACCGTAATGAGCATCTCGCTGGTGCTCTTGTCGTTCGGAGAGTCATAGCAGGGGAACCAGTAACTCGCGAACTCCGTCTCCGACTGCGTCCAAGCCTGAACCTCCTTATCGGGGTAGGCCTCGTCAGGCTGAATGAAGTACACCCCCTGAATCGGCGAGGCCGCGTACGAGACGAGTACCTCGTGTACCCCCCGGCTCAAGGGAGAGTCGGCGATGACGACCAACTTCTCGTTGTCGTACTCGTACCTGCACTCTCCTCCGTCTAGTGTAACCATCGAGATATGCATCGCCCGCGCGTCGAGTTCGATTCGAGGAAGGGTCCTTAGGGGAACGATCCTAAGGGAGGCTCTGCCCTCGAGGCGCTTCCGCTGCAGGTCCACCTCGATTTCCAGCTTGAGGTGCTCGGTGTGGAAGGCCTTGCTCCGGGCGAAGTGAGGCCTCGACTCGGGGAGGTTGAATGACCTGTACCTCCTCTCGGCCAGTGTCACGAAGATGGCGCCCCTTCGGTCATCTGAAAAGCTTTCCGAGGTGGATATACATCGGGCTGCGCGGAATAATGGAGGACGTTGAGGGTTGGGTGGAACGGCAGGGTTGACGGCTCGTCTAAAGGTAGCCCCAGCTGAGGAGCATGTCGACGTCCTTGAACCAGCGCTGCCCTATATCATCCCGGTAGAACATGTTAGGGATCATGACGTTCCGCACCGACTGGTAGGCTGAGTTGATCGCCTCTTGCATCGAGGCCCCTGAACCGGTAAGCACGAGAGCGTAACCCGACTTCCCCGCGATATGCCAATCCCCGTCCACATCCTTCACCTCGCCAAGGTGAACCCCGTTGAGAGTCGTCTTCCTGAACAGAATTGTTGCGTCCTCAGAGTACTTCTTGAATGCCTTTTCGTCCTCGAACGGGAAGGGCGGTATGGCGACCACAACACCGACTTGATAACCCTTCTTCGTCTTGAGTTGAGCCTCCTTCCCTTGTGCCAGGTCGCTCAGGAATGGTCCCCAATCACTCGTGACTCCCTCCATCTGGATGCTTATCGTTGGGTAGCCTAGCCTCGAAGTCCATTCGAGCGGAAAAATCCCCTTGCTGTTGGCAATTGAGTTTATGTCGATGTATCCGACGTATTTGCTCGCGGCGAGTTTCTCCTTCGCCTTCAACAGTGTATTCTCGAAGAGCGGGCTGTTTCTCGTCCAGTACATCGAAGTGTTGCCGCACCAGTAAGGCTTGCCATTTCTCCTCACGTACATGATGTGATTCTTCACGCTTGCGCAGTACACGGTGCCGTTGTAATCGACAGTCCGTGTGTCTCTCTTGTCTATCCAGGATACTAGCTTTCTGACCCTCTCCAGAACCTCGTATTGAGGCCTCGAAGCGTCCGCGTAGCGATCTACTATCCGAATCTTCCCTCCCCTTCGCCTTTGTTTTACAATGCCAAGTCTTCCTACCTTTAGTAGGAGTTCCTGGATGTCGTCGGCCAGCCTTCTGGATGAGGTGTAGAATATTCTGAACCCATTCTTCATTAAGGTACCATCACCCAGAGCGAACCATTCCAGAAAGGTGCGGATCCTTGTGGGGGCAAGCTGTTTTACGAAGTTTGGAACATACTTTTCAGGGGCTCCTCCGAACTCCGCTAGATACGAGCCTAGCCGTTTGTCGTAACAGTAAAACTCGTTCTTCCCCATGGAGAACTTGAAAGGAAGTTGCGACAGCAACCCCTCAACTCTATCGGCCTTCACTCCAGACTTTTGCGCAACGCTTATCCTGTAACTGTCTCTGTTGCCTGACACAGAACCGTCGGCGAGCCAGACTCCGATGAATGCCAACCATTTGTCCATGGGTATCTCCAAGGAACCTGTCGCGCTCAGCACGACTTGACGTCCTTCGAAGTGACCGAGCGTGACTGATGGCAATGCGAAATATTCGCTTTCCAAGCCGATCCATATTCCGGTTCTCTTGATCTGAGATTGGGTCTGCAGCTCTCTTGCCTTTACGAAACGATAGTTGTTTCTGTGCATCCTAGCATCTTGCTGAGATTGCAGGTACATGTTGTGGTCTGGAGTTACCATGATGTCCAGCGTTCTGTTCCTTATTGAGATGAGCTTCCGGTGATGCTCGAATGAGACGATGGCGGTGGGCCTCTGGAATTCTATGATGTCGCTTGACGGGTTTAGTGTACAGATCTCATCGTCCGGAGACAGATTCTTGAAGAGTCTCCAGCCCTTCCCCGTGAGCACTTCTGTCTTGTCGTCGTAGCATCCCATCTCGCCTGTACTTGGCCCAATGTCATTGGGGAATAGGCGCTTATGCTCGAAGTTCACATTGATCGGATAAACGAAGTCCTTCCCGTTGAAGAAGGCGCCGACGGCGACTTCAACCCCGTTCGCATACTTCTGAATTTGGAAAATCTTGATCTTGTTCGACCAATTCCGTTTGTAGTGTTCCAGGACTAGGAGGACGTCCTTCCCATCCTCCTCCTGCCCGACGAAGAGCAGCTCCTTCTCGTTCTGGGCGCGCCCGGACGGTTTGATGACATACCTATCGGGATTCTTTCGCACGAAATCTACCCCCGCGTCGAAGGAATTGAAGTTCCAGCTCGGGAGAGTGTTGACGCCGACGCTCTTCAGCTCGTCCTGTCCGAACTCTCTCTCGTTCTCCAGCCTGTCCGTGTAGGATGACCCGCCCACTACGAGCTTCCCCTCGCCTCTGAGCTTGTCCGCGGTTTCGCCAAAACCAAGGTCATCAAAGACGATGACGTCGGCCCAATCCTTGAGAGGTTCCCATGCGCTTACCTTCTCGACGAAGCCGTCGCCGACGTCCTTCTCGCTCTCGCTGCGAGTGTAAAACTTCACGTCATGTCCTTCCTTCTTCAGCCGCCATGCTAAGTCGGTCGAGAGCGCCTCGACGGAGACAAACAGGAACTTCATCTTTCTTGTTTCGCCTATATATGGTTCTGTATAATAGTTTTGAGATTCTGAAATCCATATTCGGTTTTCTGACAGGCAGGTCCGGAGAGATTCGAATTCCTGCGGTTGAGCGGATTGTTCCTTACTTCTTTCGGTTCTAGTTCGTACTGCTTAGGGAAGAGTAACCTTTCTTGCACCTATCCTTGCCTTCGTAGCAATTGCCGAGGCTCAGATATGTCGAAAAGGGCACAAAAGGGCAAACGTAGTAATAACTGAGGAAATATGATGTGAGAGTAGGTGATTGAATTTTGGAAGACATGAAAATAATTCTTTCAGTGACACGGCAGTGGCAAGGTTCGCGCGCGCAGCGTATCATTTACCTCAAGCCTGACAATTGAAAATGAAGGCGATTGTGTACACAAAATACGGGCCTCCAGACGTTCTTCGGCTCAAAGAGGTAGAAAGACCTACCCCCACGGACGATGAAGTATTAATCAAAGTTCAGGCGGTATCCGTGAATAGATCTGACTGGGAGATACTGACAGGCACACCGTTGTATGCCCGCGTGGGGGGGCTCCTAAGACCACGGCACCAGATACTCGGATCGGACATAGCCGGGCGAGTTGAAATGGCTGGCAGAAACATCAGGCGATTTCAACCAGGGGATGAAGTCTTCGGAGACATCTTGGGGCGTATGGGTGGTTTTGCCGAGTATGTCTGCGCTCGTGAAAGAGCCTTGGCGCTGAAACCTGCCAGTATGACATTCGAGGAAGCAGCGGCCATCCCGCAAGCGGCAGTGATCGCCCTGCAGGGGGTTCGCGATAAAGGGCAGGTCAAGCCGGGGCAAATGGTTTTGATTAATGGCGCCGGCGGCGGCGCCGGTACGTTTGCAGTGCAGCTTGCTAAATTATACGGGGCCGAGGTGACCGGGGTGGATAACACAGGCAAGTTGGACTTTATGAGCTCGCTTGGAGCAGACCACGTCATTGATTATGCCCGAGAAGACTTCACAAAGAATGGAAAGCAGTATGATCTGATACTTGATGTTGTCGCGCATCGTTCGGTTTTCACCTACGAGCGGGCGCTAAGGCCCAATGGAAGCTATTTCTTTGTCGGAGGTTCTGTGGCTACACTTTTCCAGATTTTCTTCCTGGGACCTTGGATTAGAAGAACCGCGGGCAAGACAATACGCGTGCTGGCGGTTCGACCAAATCTAAAAGATATGGTCTATGTAACGGAGCTCTGCGAAGCCGGGAAAGTCATCCCGGTAATTGATAGGCGGTATCCATTAAGTGAGGTTCCTGAAGCCATCAGGTATCTTGGAGAAGGACGCGTAAAAGGAAAAGTCGTCATCACGGTGGAGCATAACAACTAGATCGAACACACCACTGCCGCCGAACAGCAATGAACACACCCCGGCTTTGACCCTTTGGAATGCGACGATTCGTGAAGAACTGATGTTCGACCCACCTTGAGGTTGAACCCGGGGACGAATCTGGGAAGCTACCAGATAGAGAAAGAGTCTATGAAGGTAGCCGTGCGACCTATTACGCTCTAACTTGGCCGAGGGTTCTAAGGGTTATCTCCAGGGGGAGAGACTAGCCTACCTATCTTCGTGGACCCTGGTGATGCTCGGGATTATCGAAATCGCAGTAGGCGGGTTAACCGGCAGCATCGGCCTCACCGCGGATGGAATAGACTCGATGTCCGATGCTCTGGTCTCATTCCTGGTGTGGCTTGGCCTAAAGATCTCCAGGAGGACACCCGACGAGAGATTTCACTTTGGCTACTACAAGATCGAGAGCTTCGTGGCGTTCGTTGGAGCAATAGCGCTAATCGGGATTGCAGGCGCTATCTTCTATCGATCCTATCAGAGTTTCCTCGACCCTAAACCGCTCAACCTTCCAGCCCTCGCGCTGGCTGTATTGCTAACAGCGGGGACCATTTCCCTGTACAGGGCGTTTCAAATGAGGAAGATAGCGGGAAAATACAACATAGTGTCTCTCAGGCTCGATGCGAACAACGCCATAAAAGATGGCTCGGCCTCCTTCCTAGTCTTCTTCACAGTCTTGGCCTCTTATCTGGGCTTCCACCAAATGGATGCGGTCGGTGGGATGGCCGTTGCAATCTTCATCCTCTTCGTTTCCTATATTGTGATCAAGGAATCATCTCTTGTCTTGCTTGATGCCTACCACAACCCTGAGCTTGTAGAAGAGATCAGGAAAATCGTTGAAGGTAGACCAGGGGTTAGAGTCGATGACATTCTGCTCAGGGCTGCTGGTCCCTACATACAGAGTGAAATCCATCTTGAGGTAGAAGGCTCAATGACGGTTGAGCAGCTCGATAAAGTTAGGATCAATATTGAGAACGAGGTGAAGCAGAAGTTCATTGGAGTCGGAAGGGTCGTCGTCACCGCGAGAGCACGTAATAATTGATCTGACCCATGTCCAATCTCTCTTGTCGATATGGCACATAAGATTGCTTGAATCCAAATTCGGGTCCCCGTGCACCTTCCCTAAAGGGAACGACGAAGGATTGAGCAGAATCCAACGTATTGAAAGGCCCAACTTCCGCTTCGCGGGTGATAGATCAAGCTGTGGCAGTCCCTGAATCCACCGTGCCTGTGCCCCACCCAAGCAAAGCCTCCCGTCTTCGCTCCAAACGACCGCCCCGGCCATTATGCCGTCCGCCTTGATTGAGCAGAGGTTGTCGACCCTTACCGCGAAGACTATCACGATTCCTCCGCCCTTCCCTCTCTCGCCATCTGTGACCCCTGCGCATGAGCTTGTCTCAAAGGCCGAGTGAGTAATTTAGAGGCAATGAACACATGTTTGATTGGCGGGCCCGGAGAGATTCGAACTCTCGGTCTCTGGCTTCGGAGGCTTACACCTCTTGTCAGTGCCCTGATCCGTGCTAGGCGACGGGCCCTGATTTTGTCAAACCTTCGATGGTATATGAGGATGACTTGAGGTGAAGCACTCGCACACCGATTTCTTTTCTTTCCTGATTCGCCTAATTGCTGATATGAATCCTCTTGTGGCGTCTATGGGCAGAGTGTCACTCCAACACTACGACCTCCCCTTTCATCCACGGATGAATGCTGCATTGGTAGCTGTAGGTCCCAATCTTATCGAACGTGAACGAAAATTTTCCGGTGG
>VBPK01000043.1 GCA_005877225.1 Nitrososphaerota archaeon | reverse complement strand
ATTCAATCAACATCTTCAGAAGATGGAGGCTAGACAACCCGATGCGATCATGAATGATTATTCGAACGACAGCGTAGTTGTCTGGTCGGGCAACACAGCCGGGCTCGGAGGTACGTACAATGGTAAGCAGAATATCCGTCTTCTTCTGGCCGTCTTTCTGGGCGACTCACAGTCTCTCAGCATAACCCCAACTCAGGAGGACTTTTTCAAGAACAAGGATTCGCAGGTGACTGTCAACGCGACCCTAGAGCTCCGGGGCAACGGCAGCATTTTGGGTCCATTCAACGGAACGATTCTGGCAACCACGGCCTACACGAACTCAGGGGGTACGTTGAAGATAGGCAGTGAGAAATGGACCTTCGCAACGTTCTTCTACGGAGCTGTCTCCACACACACGACATTTCCCGAGTGGCAGGATGTCGGTGAACCCATATCATCGAGGCGCTCTCCAGACTGGTTGCACAACTTCGCTTGGGACTACGGCGGTCTGGGCGTTGCGATCCTGATTTGGGGTTTCCTGGCGCTGGTCGCGGCTGCTGTTGCGAAGAGAGCTCGGCGGGAACCTTCGCGTCCCGCGCTGTCGTGAGCGACCTGGCTCTCTATCATCCCCCGGTAAAAGTGTCAACCATTCTTTATCGGGGCATTGGGTCTTTTTGATTCTCGTTCTTTTGATAGCCGAACCGAATTTTCTGTTAGTCTTGCGCGTGAGGGGCTTCAGGACGAGAAGGCAAGTCCAGGTGGGAGAGCACAGGTTCTCGGATGTCTTCACGGGACTCGACGACTCGCCGACCCTTCTTAGAGTATTCGGCACGAAGACTAGCATGTCAAGGATAACTCGGCACCTGAAACTCAAGGTAGAGGGTTTCGATTGGGGTCTCTGGCTCGACCGTGACACGGGGACGGTCTGCATCAGTCGTCGATACCTCGAGAGTGCCCGCCTGAACTTTCTCTACCTCGATGTCGTTCACGTGCTGGTCCACGTAAAACAATTCTTGGAGGGGAGGGAGCTTTACGACCAGGCCTTCGAGTATGTCGATAGGCCGACCGAGCTGGAGGCTTACAGGTACACCATCGACGAGGCCAGGAGGATGGGGATGAACGAGGACGAGATTCTGAAGTACCTGAGGGTAGATTCAGTCGACGACTCTGAACTCGGGAAGCTGATGGAGAAGATAGGCGTTAGGGCGAGACGGTGAGCCGATGGTCTTCCGGATGATACCTACTTCGCAATCTCCCTGACTGGTATCCCCGGCCGCACGAGCCTCTTGAGATCCAGTATCTTGTCAATCTCCTTCTCCCCATAGCCTAGGTCCTTCAGCGCCTCTCTAATCGAGAGGCCGCCTTCGAGCTTCTTCCCGATCGCCGCGGCCTTGTCATAGCCTATCTTCGGCGAGATGACAGTCACGAGAGCGGGGCTGCTCTCCGCAAATCTTCTGCTCCTCGCCTTCCGGGGAGAGACGCTGTCTAGCACGACGGTGGACACCTTCAGAAGCGCCTCGACGAGAAGTCGAATCTGCGAGACAAGGTTGTAACCCATCAACGGAACCCCCATCGAGAGTTCGAACTCGCCTAGCATCGCCGAGACTTTATTCGCCTCATCCAGACCCATCACCTGAGCGCAGGCCAGCAGTGCGCTCTCGACTGTAACAGGGTTAGTCTTACCGGGCATGATGCTGCTACCCGCGACCTCTTCCTGCGTGGGGATATCGATTTCGCCGAGACCCGTGATGGGCCCCGAGAACATCAGCCTGAGGTCTTGGCAGAGTCTGTAGAGGTCGAGAGCGATGCTGCGAAGCCCACCGCTCAGTGACGCGAGGTCTGTGAGCAGCCTAATCGCTCTGAAGGTGTTCCGCGCCTTGACGAACTTCAAGCCCGTCATCCTGCTTATCTCGATCGCGACCATTGTGCCGAAGCGAGGGTCGGTGTTGAGTCCCGTCCCGACGGCCGTCCCTCCCATCGGCAACTCACTGGCGTACCCCGCCGCGGAGGTGACGCTCTTCAGGTCTTCGCGGAAGGCGTCCGCATACGCCTCGAACTCTTGGCCCATCGTCACCGGGAGCGCGTCCCTCAAGTGGGTTCTCCCCGCCTTGTAAACGCTGGAGGTCTTTCTCGAGAGGCGAGTGAGGCTCGATATTATCTGTTTTAGAGCGGGCACCAACTCCTCCCAGACTGCTGACACGGCGGCCACCCTCATCGTGCTTGGGCCAACGTCGTTGGAAGACTGCCCCATGTTCACGTGGTCATTGGGATGCACCTTCCTTCCGAGGAGGCGGGATGCCTCCTCTGCAATCAGCTCGTTGGCGTTCATGTTTATTCCCGTACCTGAGCCTGTCTGGAAGACATCAACGACCACCGAATCATCGAACTTCCCTCGCATTACCTCCTCACCCGCTTTGATGATCGCCTCGCCTGTGGCGCGGTCCAGGAGTCCCAGCGAGACGTTCGTTCTCGCCGCGGCGACCTTTATGATTCCGATCGCTTGCACGATCCTTCTCTGGAAGCGGGTGCCCGTGTCAAGAAAAACTCGCTTCGACCCCTCGACGTATTTCATGTCTGGAGAGATTCAATTCGGTCGTCTCTTAAGCCTTAGTAGAGACGAAGTCCCACCTGCGTCAATTGACTGGTAGTCCGCTCTCCGCAACAATTAGAGAGGTCAGGGAGCAACCCTCGAAGCTGCGATCATTCCTCTCCGTCCCGGTTGTGCGGGCAACGTCCGGTTCAATCTTCGTCGGAGCCGGCGACTCCTACGCGGCCGCCCTAGCCACCTTCTACCTGAGTGGCGGGAAGTACCTGGCCTTCGACCCGTACGCAATCTTCACGATTCCCTCTGCGGCAGCAGGCAGAGATGTCTTCTTCATATCGGTCTCCGGACGAACCAGCTCGAACATCTCAGCCGCCCGGAAGCTTCGCGGGTTGGCGAGAAGGAGGATTGCGATTACCGCGAACCAGGACAGCCCCCTGGCAGAGGAGGTGGACGACGTTATCCTCCTTCCTTATGGGTCGAAGGCGCGAGTCGCCGGCACCCTCTCCTTTACTATGGCGCTTCTCGCGTCGATGAAGGTGGCCCTTGGGGAGTTCTCCTGCAACTTCAGCAGGGCCTACTCAGCGGCCAAGGTGGCGCAGAAGAAGGCCGCCATCTCCAACCACGGAACTACCTACATACTCGGGAACAACGCGGCCCACGCGATCGCGGTCTACGGCGCCGCCAAGGTCTACGAGATTCTCGGATATCGGGCTGACGCAGAGCAGCTTGAAGAGTTCAGCCACATGGAGCTCTTCTCCCTCAAAGCCTCGGACTCTGTGATCGTCTTCTCCGCATTCGACCCGGCTCGAATAGGTGCACGTCTCCACGCGGCACTGAGGTCGAGGGGGTACGTCGCTTCTCTTCTTGACCCGCACAGCCCGAACACCGTCGAGACCATCTTCTACTACGCCTTTTTGAGCCAGCTCGCCCCGTTGGCGAAGGCTCAGGCAAGGGGATTATCGGAGCCGTACCTTGCGGGCGCCAGAAAGAAACTTCAGGTTAGTGACGGAATGATTTACTAGGTGTGAGCGAGAAAGCCCACGGGCTTCGGGCCTGAGATGGGGGCCTCACCACCACAGACAACTGGGGTCGCAAGCCTGGTCATTGAAGTAGTAACTATACAGGGCGAGAATAGATGCTCAGCGCTGGAAGCCCACGAGTTCAGTCGTGGGAGGGTGTCACTAGCTAGTGTCCGCCGCACCCGCAGGTTTCAGTGTGGACGTTGGGGTTCTCAGTCTTGAACCCCCTCCTCTGAATGCTTTCGTGATAATCAATTTTCGAGCCTCTGATGAGGTCCGCGTTTCTACCGTCGACCATCACCGTCAGGCCGTCAACCTTCTCGACGATGTCGCTCGGGCGAGGGTCCTTCTCAAGGCTCATCGCGTACCTGTAGCCTCCGCTGCACGCACACCCACCCGACTCGTAAACCTCTATCCGCAGGTAGGAGTCCTCGGCCTTCTCGTTCTTCAGGACCTGGGTGAGTCTCTCCCTCGCAAGAGGCGATATACTGACCAGCGGCACCAATTTTTGCATACTTCAGGTGAAAATTTCTTCATCCTATTTATGCATTGCTTTCTTCTGTGGGCTCTGGCGTCCCCATTCGCCTGGTCTGACGGAGGGTCAGGTAGACCATCGCTATCGTGATAAGGCCGGCGGCCACGGAGAGAATCGCAAGCAATCCGGCATCCTTCCCGCTTCCGAACACTATGGGAATCGGTCCGATGAGCACAAAGCCCCCCACACTGGCGCTACTCCCGCTGAAGGAACTCAATACAATCATTGCGAAACCCAGGAATAGGAGAACGACGCCGACGGCGTACAACTTCGGTTGAAGCAATCTCAGATCACGTGCAGGTTGACCACGAGGGTCACGAGAATCAGGAAGAGGGCCAGAACAATCGCCACGCTTGCCCATTTCATGTCCGAGCCGAAGACAATGGGAATCGGACCTATCATCACCACTCCCCCGCCCCTGACTCTCCCCTCGGTGCCCGGCTTGGAGGAGGCGGAGAGGATCATCGCAATGAAGATGATTGCGAACCCCGCGAAGACGAAGAGTATTCCCAAGGCTACTAGGTCGAACACGAGGGAGGAAAGCCCTCTCAACGATAAAACTTTTACTTCAGTTGTCGCATAATACGTCACCCTTATCGAAGTGACCCAGAAGACGGCGGAATATCGTTGGTGCGAGAGATGCATGATGCGAACCGAGCATGAGGCAGTAGTGGACACCAGGGACTACAACCCGAGAGGAAGGGGCGTCTACAAGTGCAAGCGGTGCGGCAGAGTGAAGTCGATGAGGCATCTCAGGCCGAGCTCAGAGATAGGGTACTAAACAGGTGCGGGAACGTAAACTCGCACCTACTTCTTATTTGGTTACGGGCTTAGAGACCGCGATGAGCGCACCCGCACCGACGAGAATCACGTTACCGGTTAGGGTTACCCAAAGGTAACTCGGAGTATCGAGGATGGAGTAGGTATAGAAAGCCGGACAATATCTGCAGGCCCCCGTTAACTCATTGGGTTGTCCCGTGATCATTATTTTCGAGTAGAAAAACTAGTGAGATCAGATTAAACATGAACATCATTCTTCCTACCGTCCTCCACTTTGGCGTCATGATTTTTGGTGGTTTGCCTCCAAAAAAGTCTTGCATGCGTCAAAGCCCGGGGACGTAATTGACCTCCATATACCGTTCTTAACATCGTGCGGGCTCTTTTAGGTGAACCTGCTAAGACTAAGATATATACTCACGACTTTTAGCACAAACTTGATGCCTGAGTCGGCAACTCAGCAGAAGCAGCAAATTTTCGTGAGGGAGGCCACCGGTCTCGTCAAAAACGTGTCCTTCTTGGACACCATCGCGCTTAACCTGAGCAACATGTCTGTGGGGCCGCTTCTGACCACAATCGCAGGCTTCGCAGGAGCAACCTTCGTGATAGCCCCATCTGTTTCGGGACTGAATTTGGTGGTGGCTTCTGCCATCGCTTTCCTCCTCTCCGTTCCTCAAATCGTAATTTACACGATCATGAGCAGGCGTTATCCTAGGGCGGGAGGGGATTACGTGTACGTTTCAAGAAACTTCGGGGGATTCTGGGGCAGCACCCTCTCCTTCTGGGGCTACACAATGGAGACGCTAGCCTTTATCGCACTGGTCGCTTTATTGGTCGATTTCTCGATAGGGGGAGCCGGTCTGAGCCTGGGTGGCTCATTTAGCACATGGGGCCTGCTCTTCACCAATGGCACCACCCAATTTGTCGTAGCGGCTTCGATCTTCGCGATACTCATCGGTATCAACATCGCGAAGCCCAAGGCTGGCTACCGGCTGGTCACCGCGATTACGCTGTTTGGAGTCTTCTCACTCCTGCTAACAATGGGGGTCTACCTAGCGGCCGGGCAGACCGGGGTGGCGAACTACATTAATGGCTTCGCCCAAGCCGTCAAGCTCGGCGGCAGCGACTCTTCGTATCAGGCGCTCGCCGCTTCCTACACCCCGTCGGGGCTTCCGTTCGACCTCAATTTCAACAACATGATATTCATTATGCCCGTCATCTTCGCCTTCGTCTATCCGTGGCTGAACGCGGCCCCGGCCGTCGCTTCGGAGATCAAGGGTTCGAGGGCATTGAGATGGAACGTGCCGATCTCGGCTTTCACTGGCTTTCTCCTCCTCACGGGAGCCTTCGCGGTCCTGTACGGAGTGGCCGGGATGCCCTTCGTCAACGCAGTCTTCTCCAGCAAGGCTTACGCGGGCTTCGGACTCAATTTCTTCTCCCTCGCGATGGGCATAGCGGGAGGAGGTGTCGTCAGCTGGATTATCGGGCTCGGGTGGATAGCCATGCAATTGGGCACGATGGCCTACGCCGTCATCATATTCTCCAGGTACCTCTTGGCCCAATCTATGGACAGATTCCTTCCGTCGAAGCTCGCCTACGTCAGCCCTAGGTTCGGCTCCCCAGTCGTCGCACACCTGGTTGACCTCGTGATCACGTTGGCTCTGATAGGAATCACGGCCTACTTCTTCGAAAACGTATCCGGCATCTTCGGCGCGATCATAGCGTCTATGATATACTTCGTCTTCATCGGGCTGGCGGCTACGAAGCACGCCCTTCAAAAGGAAAAGGGTACCACCAAGGTCGTCCTCGCTCTGGCCGGCATCGGCAACGCCATAGTCTTCGGATTCGTGTCCTACCAGTATCTGGCGAACCCAGGTTTCACTGGTCTCAACAATGTCACATACTTCTACGTGATTGCGACATTCATCGCAGGAGCCCTGATCTACCTCGGGTCCCGCTGGTACCACAAGAAGAGGGGGATCGATATCTCTCTCAATTACAAGGAACTCCCGCCAGAGTAAGCCTCTTCCCCATCATGATTGAGGACCCAGTCCTTCTGAACGACTGGCATCCTCTCGCAAAGTCGACCGACCTAGACGAGGCTTCCATTCTGCCCGCAAGGCTGCTCAACGAAGACCTGGTGCTCTGGAGAATCGATGGTGAAGTACACGTCTGGCAGGACCTGTGCGTCCACCGCGGGACGAGGCTCTCGCTGGGGTCAATCGATGAGGAGGGCAGACTCGTCTGCGCGTACCACGGATGGACCTACAACAGTGAAGGAGAGTGCGTGAGGTTCCCCGCCCACCCAGAGCAAAAACCGCCGGGAAAGGCCAAAGTCAAGACGTACCGGTGCGAGGAGAAGTGGGGGCTGATATGGGCGTGCGTGGGGGACGGAGCGAGGGAGATCCCTGAATTCGAAGAGTGGAGCGACCCCTCCTTCAGGAAGGTGGCGTGCGGACCGTACCGCTACAGGGCGAGTGGCACCAGGGCAGTCGAAAACTTCCTCGACGTCGCCCATCTCCCCTTCCTGCACGCTGGCATGCTGGGCGACAGGTCCCACGCCGAGATTGAAGATTATGACGTCGAGGTGAAGGAGGAAGGCATCGTTGCCAGAAACGTGAAGATCTGGCAGCCCGACCCCGATGGGACGGGGGTCGGCAAGAACGTGACCTACACCTACAAGGTTCTGAGACCGCTCACCATGTATCTGGCCAAAGACACCGAGCAGGGGCGCTTTTCTATTTTCTCGACGGTCTGTCCTGCAAGCGAGTTCGAATCGATCGCCTGGTTCTGGCTGGCCATGAACTACGGGCACGACGTCCCAGAAGTGGACCTGAGGTCGTTCCAGGACAAAATCACAAACCAGGACATCCCGGTCGTCGAGTCTCAGAGGCCCGAGCGACTCCCCTTGGACCTCCAGGCGGAACTCCACCTGCGTTCAGACCGCATCGCGGTGGCCTACAGGAGATGGCTCCGAAGTATGGGTTTGACGTTCGGTACGGCCTAGGCGCGAGCGACCGAGCGAAAGGTATTCACCGTCCAGAGGAAGCCCGTGCGCGCCAAATGAATGGAGCGACCGTCAGACACAATCGTCTCTCCCTCTCCGCGGTGGCAATGATGGTCGTCCTCGGTCTCTTCACACTTCTCTTCGTCGACACAGTCGCTGGAGTGCTGATAATTGTCTTGGGCGTCATCATGTACGTTATCCTGGTCTGGTTAACCACGCGCTTCAGTAGGGGCGCCAATTCAGGGCCCAGCGGAGGGGATTGACTCCCCGGGTGGGATTGAAGCATGACCGAAGCATGACCCATCGCTCTCACGCTTGACGAGGTCGCTTATGCTGCGATTTGGAGAGGAGGGCGAGAATCTAATCGCGCCCGTGGTTCAGGAACTCGACCATCGACGGAGTCGAACCATCGATTCCAGCGAAGTCTCTTCTCTCGTTCTTCGCGAGTCTGGTTGTGCACGATGATTCATTGCGTTAGCCGACAAAAACACCAATGAGTTTGGAGCCGGCGGTGGGAGTTGGACCCACGACCCCACGCTTACGAGGCGTCTGAGCCCTGGACGGGTGTGCTCTACCAGGCTTCTCGACAGGTCACTTTTGACCTTGGTCCCTGAGCTACGCCGGCGCGAATTTGATGTTTCAGGACATCCGATAAATGCTTGCCTCGTTGGAAGAGTTTTTAGAATTGGCGGGATTGGGTTTGCATTGTGCGGGGGTCGCCCAGAGCAAACAGCGGGAAGCCTGGTCAACGGCGTGGGACTGAGGCTCCCATCCCTTAGAGTCGAGGCACACTCGACGAGGACGGGTTCGTGGGTTCGAATCCCACCCCCCGCACTACGTTGAAGTGTCCCGTAACGAACTCAGCCACACAACGCTATGTTCTGGAGGAATCCCAACGGTGGGAACTGGATTGTGTCCCATCCACCGTTAGGGACATACACAACGCCGAAGGCGCCTTCGTGCAGCGCTCGCAGACAGTTCATCGAGCTTGAACTTCCCAATTTCTTCATTCCAGTATGGCAGAGTCCAACCACCGCGCTCGAACTTTTCGGCTCCGCCTGGGTCTTCCATGACGCCATCCAGTGACACAAACTCTGAAACAACAAGCTTCCTCATTTCAAATCACCGTTTTGCTGCAACTTCATTCGTCTGTAGCTTCGAACAATTGGCAGGGTGCATAAAAACTGGTCCCTGTGTCTCTTCATGTAGGGTCGTAGTCCCGGCGACCGCACCTTACATGAGTGATACCTAATCTTACAGAAGCCTGATAGGACGAAAAGAAAAGCAGTTTCGAGCAGAGCTTGAGGCGTACGGAATTTCGCATCTGAGTGGACTCGCACCTAGTTCTTCGGCATACGTGATTTGCCAATCAGTTAAGATGCGAATCCCGCCCCGCACTGGATCAGGTTGATTCGCACCGTGTTGTTCTATGGATGTCTGATTCTCAACGAATTCTTGCCGTGGCTGGCGACCCTAAGGCTCAAGAGAGCCTTGTCGTACGTCAGGAAGTTTTTCAAGCCGGCTGAGAGGTAGGTAGCCAAAATCAGCGAATCCCTCCCTCCCAAACCATGACCGACAGCCATGTTCAGCCCAACTTTCGTCGTTCTTACGGTTTGGTTGACGAAGGCGTTGTTTTCATCTGCGATGACCTCAGTGAGAACCTCTGATGCCTCCTGCTTATCCCATTTCATCTTGAAGACGAGTGTGTGGTATGCTTCATGGATTACCGTGGGACAAAAAGCCGCTGACTTCCTGGAGAGCGAGCTAGTCCCTCGGTGAAGCGGATGCTCGTTGTCTAGGTACGCGACGAGCACATTGGTGTCTATTCCCAGATGCTCTTGATCTCTTCCGGAGTCGGCCATTCGGGCTTACCTGTTCTCTTCGGTCTGAAGCCTGATAGACTTGCCCACGAACGCAGTTTCTTTCTGACAGGAGTTATCAGCACGGCCTTCTCATCTTGCTCGACCTCGACGACTGTTCCCTCGCTCAGTCCCAATTTCGCCCTGAACTCACTAGGAATGAGGACGCGGCCGCGTTCGTCGATGGTGGATTGCATGCTATTTCCCATATATATTGTGGGAAGGTATTTAAACACCGCGATGTATTTCCGCAAAGCCGATCAATCTTGGTTCGTCGGCTCGAACCTCATCCCGCACCCCTCCGGGTGATGACGTCTCCACACTCGCGCTTTGACCTGAATTAACAGAAGCACGAAACTGATGCTTATTATCCTACTACCGCCGACAACCATCGGCAAGGACAGCCTTGCCACAAAGCTCTCTCACGAAGCTCAAGGGGGCCGCCAACGTCTACACCTTCCGTGATTTCATCCTCCTGCCGGGGAGGAGTGAACTCGAGCCCCGAGAGATTGACCTTGCTACACGGCTGACCGGGAAGATCAAGCTGAGCATTCCTGTGGTTTCCTCGCCCATGGACACCGTCACGGAATGGAAGATGGCCGTGGCGCTCGCCCGCGTCGGGGGAGTCGGGGTCGTTCATCGTAACATGACGATCGAAGACCAGGTTTCGAATCTGCGAAAGGTGAAGAACGCGAGGATCGAGCCGAAGAGCGCCGACGAGGCGGGGAAACCTCTCGTAGGCGCCTCCGTCTCTCCGCTGGACCCCAAACGATGCAGGGCGGTCGACTCGGTCGCGGACTTCCTGGTGTGCGACGTGGCCCACTTCCACAACTCCAACGTCATCAAAGCAGCCGCCAAGGTGCTCCCGGACCTCTCCGGGGACTTCATCGTGGGGAATGTCGGGACTAAGGCAGCCGTGCGCGACATTGTCAGAGAGCTCCCCCGCGTCGACGGTTTCAGGGCCGGGATCGGCTCGGGCTCGGTCTGCGTGACGTCTGAACTCACACGCGTCGGGGCTCCCACCCTCTACGCGGTAGCCGAGGTCGCGACAGCCCTATCAATGTTGAAACTCGACATTCCGGTCATGGGAGACGGAGGAATCAGGTCGCCGGGTGACGCGTCGCTCGCGCTGGCCGCCGGCGCTTCATCCGTGATGCTCGGGGCCCTGCTGGCGGGGTGCGATGAATCCCCGGGGCCGGTGGTCACCATCCAGGGCAGGCGGATGAAGGTGCACCGTGGGATGGCCAGCGCCGCGGCAAGGAAGGTCCGATTCGCGCTTGACAGGTACTCGGTCCCGTCGAAAGGGCTCGATGAGGGGGTGGAGGCGTACGTCCCCGCGAATGGGGGCGTCGAGCAGACGATAACGACGTTTTGCGATGGGCTGAGAGCCGCCTTCGGCTACGGAGGCGCAAAGAGCATACGCGACCTCTGGAACGTAGCCAGCTTCGGTCTTGTTTCGCCCCAAGGATCATTCGAGCTGGGAGCCAACCCTCCCTCCCTCCTTCGTTCAGGGCGGGTCGGTTAGTTGAGACCGGACCTGCTGCGCGGCGGAGTTGTCGTCCTCGATTTCGGCGGCCAATACTCTCATCTCATATGCCGTCGCGTCAGAGCGCTCGGCGTCTACTCGGAGCTGCTGCCTTACGACACCTCCCTGAGACGCCTGAGGAGCTGGGGGGTGTCGGGGGTTGTCCTCTCGGGGGGCCCCGCAAGCGTCTACGCTCCCTCCGCCCCGCACCCGGACAAGGATCTCTTCAAAGGCGGTATTCCGCTCCTGGGGATTTGCTACGGGTATCAGCTCATGGTGCGAGCCCACGGTGGGGCGGTGAGGCGCGCGACCAAGAGAGAGTACGGCCAGTCTGCCCTGTCCATCAAGGCGCATTCCGGAATATTCAGAGGGATCAAGAGGTCGACTCTGACTTGCTGGATGAGTCACGGCGATTCTCCCATCTCGCTTCCGAGGGGCTTCGACATCCTCGCGGCGAGCCGCAACTCCCCCTACGCTGCGGTCGAGTCGGGCGATGGGATGCAGGTCGGGGTCCAGTTCCACCCAGAAGTCGCCCACACCGAGGAGGGAGGGCGGATGCTCTCCAACTTCGTCTTCGGGGCATGCGCGGCCACCAAGAACTGGAGCATGGCTAGCTTCCTAGACCTAAAGCTGGCCGATCTTTCCGCCTCGATTGACGGGCGGGTCCTCTGTGCCGTCTCAGGTGGAGTCGATTCCTCGGTGACCGCGTCCCTCCTTCACAAGGCGGTGGGAAGGAAGCTCGCCTGCCTCTTCATCGACAACGGACTCCTGAGGCAGGGCGAGGCCAAGCAGGTCTCCAGGACGCTGCGGGAGGAGCTCGGCATCGACCTGGAGGTGGTAGATGCTTCTGCACGTTTCCTTCGCGCGCTGAAGGGAGTGGAGGACCCCGAGGAGAAGAGGAGGATAATTGGCAGGGTTTTCTCTGAGGTTTTCGAGGACTTTGCCAGGAGGAGGGGGCCTTTCAAGTACCTCGCCCAGGGTACACTTTACCCTGACGTCGTCGAGAGCGGCCGTTCCTCCTCACAGGCTTCGGTGATAAAGACCCATCACAATGTAGGGGGGCTTCCGAGGGGGCTCTCTTTCGAGTTGGTCGAACCCCTGAAGGATCTCTACAAAGACGAGGTGAGGACCCTGGGGCGCCTGCTCGGGATTCCCAAGACCATCCTGACGAGGCATCCGTTCCCGGGACCAGGCCTCGGGGTGAGAATCATCGGGGAGGTCACCGAAGAGAAACTCACCATCTGCAGGCGGGTTAACGAGATCGTCGAAGACGTGCTAAAGGAAGAGGGATTGTACGAGGGGGTCTGGCAGGGTTTCGCGTACGTCGGCAACGACAGGGTAACCGGGGTGCTGGGAGACGAGAGACGGGTCGGTTACCAGGTCACGGTGAAGGTTGTCGAGTCGGTCGACGCAATGACTTCGGACTGCCGGCGACTATCGAACCCCAGTGAGAAACAGTTCCCGCTTGATGGAATAGTTCACCAATTGGAAGGTGTCTCCATCTTGTCTGGCAAACGGTAAAATACCAGTTTATGGTTTCGCCACTCAAATGAAGGCTCCATTGGCCACGGGTCTTTCGGCATGGTGCGTGTTCTTCGGCCTCATAGTAACTATGCTCCAATATCCATTCGCAGTAAACTGCGGCACCAAAATCATATGTACGAACGTGGTAAACCTCGCTGGTCCGTTAATCATGGTCGCGGGCCTCTTCGCCTTGGCCGTCGGTGGTCTGATTAATCGGGACGGCAAAATCATATGATGAGTACGCGGCAGAACAATTTTGGGGTTCTGCTCTTCTTTCTCTTCTGCCCAGCACCCTGAGCCGAACTCCCACCTGTGCAGTTTGAAAGCACCTGCCCTGGAACGGTGTAAATAATTGTGCTAGCTGATGGTCGCGTCGTTCGTCTTGAAATTTCAATATCTAACTTTTGACTGTTACGGGACGCTGATAGACTGGAGAAAGGGGATAGAAGCATACCTCGGTGAACTGCTCAGAAAGAACGGAGTCATGCCGAGGAAGAAGATATTTCCAATCTACGTGAAATTAGAGGCCGAAGAGGAAAGCGACTCCAAGCCTTACAGAGAAGTCCTGAAGAACACCGCAATGAGAATTGCCAGCCACTTCGGGATGTCAGTTCCAGAGGAGCAGGCCGAAGAATTCGCAGAGAGTGTTCCCTATTGGACGCCGTTCAGCGATACGACAGAGACGCTGAAAGAGCTCGGAAGAAGAGGATACAGGCGCGTCATCTTATCGAATGTTGACAGAGATTTGCTCAGAGAGACTATCCAAAGAAATGGCCTGGAGGTTGACGGATTCATCACCGCTGAAGATGTTAGATCGTACAAACCGGCGGTTGGTCATTGGAACGCTTTCCTGGAGCGATACAGGGCCAGTAAGGAGAACACACTTCACATTGCACAGAGTCTATATCATGACGTCCTTCCCGCGACCAAGCTTGGTTTCGATGTAGCCTGGATCAATAGATATGGCGAAGGAAACGAAGGAGCAAGTCCGAAATACGCATTCAATGATCTCAAGTCCCTTTTGAGAATTCTGAGTTAGCTCTCTGAAGTCCGGCGACTGCGTGGCGTAGGACAGAGCGGGAATCGCAGAAACGCTTATATCGATGGTAAGACCGTTGAACGCAGAGACTAACGATGGAGACTGTTAAGGTGTCTAGAAAGTACCAAGTCGTGATTCCCGAGAAACTGCGGCAGGAAGCTAATATCAAGCCAGGCGATAAGATGGTCGCCATAGCGAAGCACGGGATTCTCCAGTATGTTCCAGTGCGCTCGCTAAGAGAGACTAAAGGAATGGTGAAGGGACTTGATACAGCTGACCTTCGGGATGAGACCGACCGCTCATGATAAGCGTCGACAGCTATGGCTGGATTGAACGTTTCACAGATGGCCCAAAGGCGGCAGAGTACAATCGAGTCATAGACAAAATCGATCCAAGCGAGCTGATTACATCTGTGGTTGTCATGTATGAAGTCTACAAGAAGGTCAAAAGACTGAAGGGGGAAGAAATGGCGCTCGAAGCAGTAGCGGCGTTGAGCCAGACCAAGGTCGTACCCATCGACCAAACACTCTCATTGGAGGCCGCCGATTACAGCCTTGAATATGGTCTGCACTTTGCCGACGCTCTGGTTTACGCAACCTCGCGCCGATTCTCCGCAGAGCTTCACACAAGCGACGAAGACCTCAAAGGACTGCCTGGGATATCATTCGTCTAGATCCTGACATCCGGACCGCCGGCTGGCGGCCCCTCATGTAAAAGACCTGACTCCCGAACTCAACCCGAAGAGGGTACGCCTTGGAGTACTGATGCAGCTCCAAAGTAGTTGAAAACCGTATTTGGAGTCGGTAATGCTCATAAGACGAGTGTACCAACTTCTGTTCTGGATGCTCGAACAAGCGTTCGATTGCATAGGATTATGGAAATGGCTTTCCAATAGGGATGCAGAGAAAAATTGACCGAAGTCCAGAAAAGAACACGAATCCGAAGCGGCCTAAAGCTGCAAGAACAGCGGATAGGCACCTTTCTCGCAATCAGCCTGCTCCTCCTCCTGACCAGTGGGGGAGCGACCCTCGCGCAGCCACCCGCGGCTGCGACCACCTACAACCAAGTCCAGGTCAAGGTGCAGACCGCAAACGAGCTGAACGCCACCTACATAGGAACTGTCTACAACTCCTCGGGCTACATGGAAGCGACATTCCAGAGCCGATACCCGGTCTTCAGCTTCGACCTGCCCAGCTCGAGCTACCTGTTCGCGGTCACCGCCCTGCAGCAAAGCGTGTCGCGATGCCCTCTCTACGGTGAGTACGCAAAGGGAGGCGTGGCTCAGGCGGGCCCCGCCATGATATACCCGCCCTGCTTCTGGAGCAACCCGGCGATCGAGTACGGATACTCATTCCAGCAGGTAACGGGGTCGACGAGCATCACCATCTCGACACAACCAATAGACAAGATACCCACCTCGAACGTCACCATCACGACGAGCTATCTGAACGGAACGGCGGCGAGCGGAGCCTCGGTTTCCGCGTACATCGTGGGAGAATGGTACTGGTGGGGGAACTCCAACAACAGACTGGTACTCTGGGGGCAGACGGACAAGACAGGTAGGGTCGATCTCACCGTCCCGAGCGTTCCAGTCGAAGTGAGCGCATGGGCGTGGCTCCCCGTAAATCTGCCCAGTCATCAGACCACGGTTCAGACCACGGTGGGCGGAGAGAAGGTGAATGTCACCGTCTACTGGCAACCAACATACGTGGGTCTAGCCGGTTCTGCACTGATAATGCCACCCAAGACGGGCGCCTCCATCACGCTGCACGCCCAGCAGCCGAATTACTGGGCGACTCCGTACGGAGTGCAGACCATGGGTGCTGTGGGTGCGATGTCAAAGACAATGGGAACGATAGCCAGCGCAGAGGGAGGGATCCCAGCTCAGCAGTACTCCCAGTATCAGTACGGCCCAACATCACAGACCGGGGTGCCTCAACAGTACACGCCACCCGTGCTGACAATCCCGACCTCAACAAGCGGTAGTGCGGACACAGCTCAGTCTACCAGCACTCTCCTCTCGGGCGCGACTGTGGCAGCCGTGGCAATAGCTTCGATAAGCGTCGTCATAGCGGTCAGGGCAAGAAAGCCCGTCCCTGGCTGAGGAAGTTCCTCACAGGGGCGACCGGGAGGAAAGTCCTTCCGGTCTCCACTTCTTTTTCATGCTCAGTTCCGAAAGGCCAAGAAGCAAGCAGCTCCCGCCCCCTCCTACTCGCCCCAGACGTCGGGAGGGCGGTCAAACCTGAAACAGTGTGTTGCCTAGCCAGACTAGGGGCTCTTCCGGTTGCATCGCCTGGGCCTTCGGCAGGAACTTCAGGAAGGACGCATTCGAATCGAACTCCGAGTGCTCTGCCATGCTAGGCACTTCCACATGAAGGATGTAGTCGCGCACTCCTTTCCTCCCCTGGTTTCCATCCTGCACTGGCGTCAGCGAGGCAGCGATGATCTTCCCTCGAGCCTTGAATTGACGCCAAAGGGGAAGGACCTCCTTCCTGAAGAGCGCTTCGAAGTTCCCCGCCTCCTCTTCACGGAGCCGCAAGATGATCGCATTAGTTTGCGTCATATCGGTACATCGCTGATTTCCCAAATAACAATGTTTTGCCTCGGGCGTGCTTCCGAAACCCTCAGATACGACAGGGGAGTACTAGTGGTCATGTTCGAATCCCACCATCGCACCAGACTTCGGAAGGGCTCAAGATTACGAAGCAGGTGGGATTCTCAGCCAAGATCTGGCGTGCGGCGCGGCAACTAGACCGCGTCTCCGACTCAGGAACAAAACATATCTTCCCGCTTTCTTCCCCGGGACCGCGCCAAAATAAATCAAGGGCTTGTACGTTTTGAACTGCCAGTACTCTGAGAAATCACGACTCGTTTTCACCGATACGACGTTTCCTACCACGAGGTCGTTATCCCCGAGCGGGATGACCCGATCCAGTGTGCACTCGAGCACAGCCGCCGCCTCAGATACCACTGGCGCTGAGGTCTTGGTCCCTGGCACCCAAGTTAGGCCGGCGGCCTTTATTTTGTCCCTCGGATTTCCCGCACGTTGGAATCCAAGGAAGTCAACCGATTTCACGAACCTTGAATCCATCCAATTCACCGAGAAGCTTTTGCTGTCTCGCACAACTGCCAGAATCTTTGCCTCTCCTTTCAAGGCGCACACGACCCGTGGGGGGTCGGAAGACCCGGAGATTACGGAGTTCATGGCTACGGCCTCTACGTGGTGTGTCGTTCTCGAAGCTACTATCACCGCAATCTGTGGATAGAACAGCCTGTAGACCTTGACCGCTTCCTTCTTCTTGGACGTGTAACTCTTCAATCCTCGCGCCCTCGGTGCTGGGACCGGTTCCGCCAGCGCGCATCCTGCTCCCAACATGAAACCAGTCGTACCCATCTCGTCAACAGCCTTCAGTACTTCCGCAGACACGTCCTTCTGGCTGCCGTGGATGATTGCGCCGTTCTGGTCGATGCCTCCCGTAATCGTTCTATTGAACACTCTTCGCCCCTGGGCGAGACTGAGATTGCCAAGCTGCGGCGACCAATTTACGGCATGGGCCGGGTAATCCGCATACTCCTGCAATCGAAGATTCTCGCCGCATACATGAAGCAGATTGAATGCTGCACCGGCCTCCTCTGCGGCATTCAGGACCGTCAAGTCGTGTGGCTTGATGTACTTCCTGAACTCTGATTCCGTGTGCCTGCCGGCTTGACCCCCGTGAGCCGCGAAGAAGATGCCAGACGCCCCGACATCTATGCACGCTCGCACAAAGTTGGCCAGACTGTCGGCGACGGTGGAGAGACCCTCACTGACTTTTTCCGGTTCGAGTCTTAGATGCTCCGTCGCCTTCCAATCGCTCATCCCCTCGCCATTCTCGAAGGGATTGAACACAGTAGTGATGATGGACACTTCCTTTCCGACCGCCTTCACGATCTCTCGAAGCCCGGTTAGCTGGTCCTGAAAGCATCGGGAGGTCAGAGGGGCGGCTTGCAACTTGGCCCACTCGGAAGGTTTGGTCAAGGCCTGA
>VBPK01000250.1 GCA_005877225.1 Nitrososphaerota archaeon | reverse complement strand
CGGAAACTCTGGTAGTCTTGCCACAAACGACAACCGCATTCTCAGCGCGGTGTGGCGGAACAACATTCTATGGACCACCCTAAACGATGGCAACTGCGACCTTCCTTCATGCGGGCGTGTAGATGAGATCCCGACTCCGGTAGGCCCAACCACAACGGCCACTCAGGACTTCGACTTCACGTTGGGCAGTGGGTCTTCAGCAGCTGCGGTCTTCTACCCGTCTTTGAGTGCAGACTCTAGCAACGATATCGTCATCGTCTTCGGTTCATCATCATCGACAAGCTACCCGAGCCTGTATGTCACCGGTCAGCTCTCAAGCATGCCTGCTAACACTCTCGCAGCTCCCCTCACCTTGGCAAAAGGGACAGCGGACGACCTCAGCACGCGGTACGGAGACTACTTCTGGGCGGCGACAAACCCGGGCCAACCGTCCTCGTTCTTCGTCTCCGGCGAGTTCAGACAGATCAGCCTCTTCCAAGGCTGGTCAACCCAAATCGGACTGATATCATTCTCGACTGGGTGACTGACACACAACCAAACGGGTGAGAACCGAAAGGTTCTCCCTCCTCCCTTTTTGGAACGATGAGACACGCGGGGAACGCAGAGCAATCGGCCGGCGAGCTGCGTTGTCTAAGTCTTCGGAACGCTCGACCTTCCTACCAACCTGGGTTACCGGTGATTAACCGCGAGTTTCCCGTGGGGAGCCGATTCTAGGCGTACAGGCCCTCGCTGTACCTAAGGTAGAGGAGGACGGGTTGTCCGATCTCCGCCACAGTAAGGCCCTTTTCGGTCAGTTTGTAGTGGACTCTCGGCGGCCGCGCCGATATGATCCTGCGCTCGACAAGCCCCAGCTTCTCAAGGGTCTTCAGCTTCTCAGACAGGATCCTGGCCGAGACCCCTTCCAAGCTCTTGCGCAGCTCCTCGAAACCCATGATTCTTAGCGAGTACAGAAGAATCAGGATTTCAATCGACCACTTGCTGAAGACCTTCCGGATGATTTGGAGATTGAAGCGGACGGCTTTGGAAGAATCGCGTCCGGCGGTGAAATCGGCGTTGAGCTCCTTTACGAAGTCTGTCGCGACTTCCCTGAAACGCAGGAATTGTTTCTCCAACACCACCTCTTCCGGCGGTGTCGCCAACTCAGCCCTGACCGACCATGAGCTTTCGTCCACTTTGGGGTGTGAAGCCTTTTCGATAGCCAATCTTAGGACCCTCGCACTGTACGTGTATTATAACCCTTGTAACTAGCATGAATTTTGTTTTATCCCCAAATGATTCCCCCCATAATCAGCGCGCCTGGGTCAGTCGGACACCGGAGGGAAGCTCGGCGTCCTCCTTTGGATAAGGGACGGCCTCCGAGAGAACCCCCTCCAGACGGTTGAGGGTCATCACCCCCTGAGCTTCTGCAAGGCCGACGTGGAACTATTAGGGGAATCGAGGGCGATACTCTCCATTCCCAACCTCGCTGTCTTCCTCAACGAATGTGAAGCGTGCGACGCCTGCGACATCAGGGGAGAAGGGCCTGCAGTAACGAGCCTCGCAGACCTTGCATGAAGCCCGCGCGCTCTTTGGGCTGTCGCACTGAGTTACTACCCTGACTAGCTAGGGTTGTCTTCTTTCCCATTCGTACTTGAGACTGGTTGCTCCCAAGCCCTGCTGTGCCACTTTGTAGGTCGGGGACCGGTTCGGGAGGGGGTGTCGTAGCCATAGTCCAGCCTATCCACCCCAAAATCCCTGCAAGAAGCGCCACCGCCAGGAAGGCGCTAATCTCGAGCACGAGAAGAGGAAGGTAAATCAAGAGCCCTCCATATACAATTATTCCCAGGATGCTTCCGGCGAGTATGACGGCGCCGAGCGCTTTATCGCTTGTCAACTCGATTCGCTCCTCTGATGGTTTGATTTAAGCGTGAGGGCGGCCGCAGTCTTGGACATGATTGGCTGTGTTGACGAGAATTGACGGCAGGAATTCGCCTTATCTGGCCCGTCCTAAGGGCTCATGGACGTTCCGGGGGTGCTCTCGTTCGCAGACACTGTCCTCGCAAATCGATTTTGTCATTGCCGATGGAAGAAGACTCGGTTGCTTCTGGAAGAAAATCATCGAAGTTCCATACCTCCTTATTAAGGAAAGAGAGGCAGTTTGTAAGACTGAATCGAGTTGCAGAAGAGTATCCTTAGAGTCGCCGGCGTCGCGGTGACGGTTGCGGTCCTGGTTGGGATTTTTGCGTTGCCCAGCGCAGCGGTGAGTCCTTCGTTTGTGGTCGCAGTTTCTCCCAACACCATCAAGCAAGGGGGAACGACTAACATTCAGGTCCGGGTGGCGAATGGCGTCCCCAATTGCGTGTATACGGTTAGGATAACAGTAACGGACCCCAACAATGTGCCGCATATCAAGACGGTCACCTTCACTACGTCGGCCCGAGGGAATGGCGCCACGACAACTACTTACCCTGACACGTTCAGCAATGCGCCCGACACAAATACTCGAGGAACCTATCAAGTGGCTGCAATGTTCAGGTGCGGGACGCAACCCTATTCGACACCCGCAGCCACCGCCACATTCAAGGTCAAGCGACCCTGATCGAGACTAGCCGACGCCTTAACGCCCTTCGCTTCGATCTTG